>JALWUB010000484.1 GCA_026993275.1 Robiginitomaculum sp.
CTTTTGCGCCGCGCCGGGATTGTTCCACAATTGCGGGTCTTCGGCGCGGGCGTTCAGCTCGTCCAGGCGTTTCTGGGCGCTGTCCCAGTCAAAGACGCCTCCTCAGCAGTTCGATCGACTGCTTGATTTCTCCGGCGCGGGTCTGCAATTCGGCTCGCATCAGGCCCTGTTCTCCAAAACCATGTCAGGCCAAGCGCATAACCGCCTGCCGCGCCGAGGGCAAGATGCCTGTTGCATCTGGCCCGGACCGCCGCCCGCCGCAAGCCCTGACCGGCCCCGCCTCATCCCCGCCCAGACTTTGCGGGGCCGGCAATGCGCGTGAATACGCCCTGTTTGCGCGCACCCGCAAGCCACTTTGTAAACCGGCTGATCCGCTATGATACGTCCCCTCGAGCCCTGACACATTTTCACGGCCGTTGCGGATGCTGGACCCGAAGGCACATGCGCGATGTTTTGAGCCTTTTGGCAAGGCGTTTCACCAAAGGCACGGCCCGGGCGCAGCCGCGCACGAAACCCGGTATTTTCTGACGTCACTGCCGCTGGATCCACAACACTTGTTGCACATCAGCAAAAGCCACTGGGCCATCACAAACAATCTGCACTGGGTGTTCGATGTGCGCCTGAACGAAGACAGCAGCGACAGCAGCCGGGCCAGAAAAGATCACGCACCGGCCAATACCGGCGTCCTCAACCGTATTGCCAGAAACATCCTGCAACTCATGGACAAGCCAAAAACACCCATCAGCCACAGAATGAAACAATGCGCATGGGGATGAAAACTACCTGCTCAACGCAATACCCCTCCTGGCAGGCAGGAGGGGTATCCGGAAAAGCCGTCAGGAAAGACCGCCGTCACGGGCTCTGGGTCATGACCTTGAGCGCCCGCGCTGCCGCGCCGATGGTTTCCCGCTGCGCTTCAGGCAGGGGAATCAGCCCCTTGTCGGCAAGATAGCCATAATCGCCCCAGGCATCTTCCGAGGTGAATTCGGCAACATATTCGGGAATGCCCGGCACCAGGCCCACATGCTGTTTCTTGACGTAGAAGAAAAGATCGCGGGAGATCGGATAGCTGCCATCGGCGATGTTGTCGAAATCAGGCGCCTTGCCCTCGATCACCGCGCCCTTGATGGCATCGCCATTCTGTTCGAGATAGGAAAACCCGAACACGCCGATGGCGCTGGGGGTTTTCTCCAGGGTCTGGACAATCGCGTTGTCGTTCTCGCCGGCATCGATCCAGGCGCCATCCTCGCGCAGGCGCTGGGCAATGCGGGCAAAGATCTTCTTGCCTGCCAGCGGTTTGCCTTCGCCATCCCTGACCAGGGCGGACGGCAGGACCTTGGTCAGCCGCTCATAGTCCGCGCTGCCCGGCCTGGCCTTCTTGAGCGCATGCAGGCAGGCGATTTCGTCTGCGCCCTTTTCCATGGCGATCTCGACAAAGGCGTCACGGGTGCCCGATGTCGGCGGCGGTCCGTAGACCTCGATGGCCTCATCCGGCAAGGCCGGGTCGATCTGCGACCAGGTCTTGTAGGGATTGTCCTTGAGCACGCAATTGTCATCGGCCACCGGCACCTGCGCGGCCAGGGCCAGATAGACCTGTTTCAGGCTCAGCTTGAACACCGGGGCGCTTTTGGCATTGGCGATGGCAATGCCGTCAAAGCCGATCTTGACCTCGACAATCTGGGTCACGCCATTCTGGTGGCAGGTGTTCCACTCGCTCGCCTTCATGCGCCGCGAGGCGTTGGTGATGTCGGGTGTGTCAAGACTGACGCCCTGGCAGAACAGCTTCATGCCGCCGCCGGAGCCGGTGCTCTCCACAACCGGCACCGGGAAGCCGGTTTTGGCGCCAAAGTTTTCCGCCACCGCGGTGGAAAACGGATACACCGTCGAGGAGCCGACAATGTGAATGGTGTCGCGGGCCAGGGCTGGCGCGGCGAGAAGGCCGAGAGCAGCAGCCAGGCCAAGAGTTTTCAGGGCTGTGGTCATGAGCATGATCCTTGTTTTGCCGTGAGAAAATGGGGCTAGAAATCGTATTGCAGGCGCATTTGCACGCCATCGGAATGGCCGCGGCCGAATTTGGCATTGCCGCGGGCATTCGCATGAATGGCGTTGAGCATGACACGGGTATGGCTTTGCGGATACCAGTTCAGCGCCAGCGTCCAGGTCTCCATCTTGCCAGCATTGGCGCTGTCAAGGCTGAGCGTGTCAAAGCGCCCGGCGATCTCCCAGGCGCCAAGACCGCCCGCGCCAACGGGGCGGTTTGGCTTGATGCGCGAAAATGCCCCCTTGCTGACACTGTAGGGGCGGCTCTCGCCGCTCAGAAACCAGCCCGCCTGAAGGAAAAACCCCTCATTGGTGGTCAGCGCATCCTGAGTCATCCATTCGCCCTCTGCATGAAAGGGACCGCGGACATAGGCGCCCTCAAGGCCGTAGAGCGTCGCATTCTTGCCCTGGGAGCTGACGTCAACCAGGCGCTGCGCCAGATGCATGCGCGGCCGGGCGCGGATCCGGATCTGTTCGCCGGCATTGCCGTCAAAGCGGCGCACGCTGGCGCCAAGGTGCAGCGTGCGGGTGTTGCCGTGCAGCGGCGCAAAGGTGGCGCGCGCCGCATAGCTGTGCTGGTTGGAAAACAGGCTTTCATGGTCATAGAGCACGGCGTTCAGATCATTGCCGAAGGCCCCGGCATGCAGCGAATAATTGCTGCCATGGGTGCTCAGCACCGCGCCAAAGCGGCGCGACAGGGCAAAGGCGTCGGTCACGGTGCCGCGCTCCAGAAAGGTGGTGAAACGCCCGGACGTCTGTTCTTCCAGCGAATTGGGGGTCTTCTGGTTGCCGATGGTGAGGGCCGTGCTCTTGCTGAACCTGTATGTCAGCTTGACATCCTTGGCCCTGGGATCGTGCACGCCGATATCGCCGCCGCGCTCGAAGTCGAATTCGGCAACATATTTGAAGCGCCCGCCAATCTTGCCGTGAATGCCAAGACGCGCGGTGCGCACTTCGGAATCGCTATCGTTCCGGTTCAGGCCGGGCAGGGCATAGTCGATATTGGCAAAATCGACCAGCAGCCGCCCGCGCGGCGCAATGGTAAAGCCATCTCCTGCCCTGGCCGCCGCAGGCAAGGCCAGCGCAGGCGCCAGCATGGCAAAGACGATGCGTTTCATATCCCCTCTCCGCACATGGTCCGGCGCGCAGCGATTCGCCCCGGGCAGGCTCCTGTTAGAGCGGGAATATGACAAGCCCGTGACAGGCCTGGGCCTACATCAGGCGCTTGCGCAACACCTGGCTGAGCATGTCCACCAGGGTGACGGCAACGATGATGATGACCAGAATCGCCGCCGTCTTGCCATACTGGAAGGAGCGGATCTGCTCGAACAGAAGCTGGCCGATGCCGCCGGCGCCGATCAGGCCCAATATGGTGGCCGAACGGGTGTTGGTCTCAAAGCGGTAGAGCGCATAGGAAGTCCACAGTGGCGCGACTTGCGGAATCACCCCCCAGATGACCTCGTGAATGGGCCGCGCCCCGGTGGCGCGCACGCCCTCGACCGGACCCGGGTCCATGGCCTCGACGGCCTCGGAGAACAATTTGGCCAGCACCCCGGTGGTGTGCAGCGCCAGCGCCATCACCCCGGCAAAGGGCCCGAGCCCGACCGTGACCACAAACATGGTGCCAACCACCAGTTCGTTGATCGAGCGGAACGCATCCATCAGCCGCCGGGTGACAAACACCACGGGCGCCGGGGCGACATTGCGCGAGGACAGCAGCCCGAACGGAATGGCGAACAGGATGGACAGGAAGGTGCCCCACAGGGCGATCTGAATGGTCACCGACATTTGCTGCAAATAGAGCCAGCCCTCCTTCCAGTCCATGTGCAGGAAGCCGGCGGCGTATTCGCCCATCTTGTCGGCATTGTGGATCAGTGCCGGGGTCTTGTAGATTTCCGCCGCCACATAGGCCCAGACCAGCAGCGCCAGAAACACCGCGCCCACGGCGGCATCGAAGATGCGGTCGCGTACCGGTTTCTTCGGCCCGGGGCCGCGGCTTGCCGAGCCCCAGAAAAACAGCGCGAATGCGATCAGGCCGATGCTCAGGGTGAAGGCCAGCCGCCGCCAGGGCACGGCCTTGAAGCGCGAGCGGTTGCTCTTGCCGGCAAGGGCATCGACACCCTTGGCCTTGATGATGCGGTGCTCCTCTGCGCCAAGACTTTTCAGCTTTGCCTGCAAGGCGGCCAGCCTGGCGGCGCGCTCGGCCTCGCTCAGATGCGGGTCGGCGCGCACCTCGGCCATGTCGCGGACAATTTCCATGCGCCGGATCGGATCAAGATGCGCATTGGACGAGGGCAGGAAGGTGCCAAAATCCAGCTCTGCCAGCACTTTTCTTTGCCGCAGCAATTCCTGCGGCGAATCGGCGCGGCGCCCATAGGTCATGAAAAAATACATCACCTTTTCCTTGGTGCGCTGGTCCAGATCCTTGCGCCAGATGATCGGGTCGGTCTGGATCAGCGGCGACTGCCATAGCACCCGCAGGCGGTTGAGCACTTCGGGCCGGGTGCGCTTCAGGCGCTTCAGATTGGTGGTGTTGTTGGTGGCCACATCGAGCAAATGGTTGGCGACGGCAAGGCCGTTGGCCTCGTGGCTGGCATTGGTGACGTTCCTGAAGCACTCGGTCGGATCAATGCCGCGCGGCGCAAAGATATAGGCCATGGGGGCCAGGGTGCCGGAAGTGGAATTGGGATCGCCCATGCCGAAATTGATGGTCTTGTCGCATTTGAGAATATCATCAAGGGTGTGATAGGGGCTGTCGGCGGGCACCAGCAGGATGGAGTAATAGCCCGGCGCGCCATCGGGATAGGTGGCCTTGGCGAACACCTCGCCATTGGCGCGCCGCACCGCTTCCAGGCCGGACTTGTTGGAAAACCAGGCCACCTGGACGCGGTTGAAGCGCATCGCCTCGATCAGGCTGGAATAGTCGGCAACAAACAGCACATTGACCTTGAGCCCGGTCATTTTGGCCATGTCGTCGATGAAGGGCTGCCAGAGGATGGACAGGTTTTCGCTCGATTCGGTTGGCAGGACGCCAAAATTGATCTCGGTGCGCGGCGCACTGGCATGCCGTCCGGCGCTGGCCTCCTGGGCCAGGGTTGCCGGGGCCAGCAGCAGGAGAACCAGCAGGCAGGCGGTCACAGTCCGGATCATTGCGCGGCCTCCGCTGTCCAGAACGCATCTTCGTATTCGTCGCCGTAAATCTCGATCAGGCGGGAACGGTTGAGGGCGGACGCCGGGCCGTCAAAAACGATTTTTCCGGCTTTCAGCGCAATCACCCGCTGGCAATAGCGCATGGCATAATCGACCTGGTGCAGCGAGACGATCACGGTCAGGCCGTCGCGCGCGTTCAGCTCCTGCAGCAATTCCATCACCTTTCGCGCCGATACCGGGTCCAGCGAGGCAATCGGCTCATCGGCGAGGATCATGCGCGCACGCTGCACCAGGGCACGGGCAATGGCGGCGCGCTGCATCTGCCCGCCGGACAGCTTGGCGGTGCGCCGCCCGGCAAATTCGGCAACGCCGACCCGCTCCAGCGCCGCCATGGCATGGGCCCGGTCCTCATTGGGGAACGCGCCGAGCACACCGCGCCAGGACGGAATGCGCCCGAGGCAGCCCAGCAGCGCATTGGTGAACAGGCTGAGGCGGCCTACCAGATTGAAGGACTGAAAGATGAAGCCGATATCGCGGCGGCGGTAGCGCAAACCCTTGGCAAGACGGCCATCGCGCTGCACCTTGCGCCCGAACACCTCGATGCGCCCGGAGCCGGGGTCCGTGACCTGCAGACCGTTGAGGGTGCGCAACAGGGTCGATTTTCCCGACCCCGAAGCCCCGATCAGGGCGACCATTTCACCGGTATCGACCTTGAGATCAACACCATCGAGCGCCTTGAACGGCCCAAAGGAAACGCTGCTGTGCTGCACCACCAGCGCCGGGGCGTTACCGCCGCCCCGTCCCGCGGGTTTGCTGTTTTCGGCCATTCCGGGTCTCCCCCACACACCACAGGTGCTTGCACACCAATGTGACAGCCATATTTCTCTTTCGCGGAAAACTGGCGGTCTCGACTCGGAAGCTGATTGTGCAGCCCCGCCCGCGAAGGGCAAGGACTTTTTTGCACCCGCACGCCCGGCAGGCACAAAAACGGGGCGGCCCGATGGACCGCCCCGCCAGATCAAGCCTGCAAAAGCCTAGAACTTGTATTTCAGGCCAAGCTGGATGGACCAGTTGGACGCTTCGGAGAAGGTCCGGCTGCGGCTCAGCGAGCCGTCAGACTTCAGCGCCGTGTTGACAAAGTCGCTATAGACATATTTGCCGTTGACGATGTCGGCTTTGACCACCGGCTGAACGTACGGGAAGAACACCTGTTCATAGCGTCCCCAGCTGTTCTTGATCAGATTGCCGACATTGCGGATGTCCACCGAGAAAATCCCCTTGGCGTCCGCCGGGAAAATCCCGGGCACTTCCTGCTTGAAGCTCAGATCCCAGCGCGTCGCCCACGGGCTGCGGAAGGCATTGCGCTTGGAAATTTGCCCGGCAAACTTGTTCAGCCCAGAACTCTCGAGGAAGGCGAAGAAGGCCGCCTTGTCAAAGCCCGGCGCATAGGTGACGATCGGGTCGTTCATGCCGGACGGCACATAGAAGAGTTGCCGGTCACGGCGGGCAAAGTCCCGGTTTTCGCCAAAGATGTTGAGGACGCCGCGGCGGCCCGGATCATCAAAGGTATAGCTGAACGGCTGACCCGAACGGCTTTCGCCAAAGAGCGTGATCCGCGTTTCGTTATCGCCGATGAATTTGTGGCGGTAATCGAAGTTGAACGTGAAGCGGTGCTTGCGCTCGTAATTGGCCGTGCCCTTTTGCGGCGTCAGAGGATCTGAGGTCGCATTCTTGCCATAGTTGGACGTGGCCGTGGAACTGGTGCCGGAATTGGCATCGACAATGTTCTGATTGGCGTAGCTGAACCGGAAATCCAGGTCATGGAAGAAGGTCTTTTGCGCCAGGATGGAAATCACCCGGCCATGGCCAATGCCGGTATTGGTCAGCAACAGGTCAAAGCGGTCCGGATCGCAGGCGTAAATCGGCCGCCCGTCGGGAGCCGTGTCCACCGGCGCCGTGCCGCAGGTCAGATCCTTCCAGAAGGTCGCATCCTTGACGGCGCTGTAGATGATGCTGGGGCTGAACCGCCAGCCATCACCCAGGGCCTCGCCAATCGGCAGGTCAACATCGATATCCGCGCCAAGGGAGGCTTTCCATTGCGACGGAATGTCGAAATTGGGATCCAGCGCATTGACATTGCCGTCGCCGGACACAAGCCCGTTCTGGGCCGGCGCCGGCACATTGAAGCCATCCACTGGCGGCAGGGCGCTGCCAGGCAGGAAGATGGAGTCAATGGTCACGCCATTGTTGGAGTAATTGTTGGAAATCCACACATTGGGATTGCCGCCGGCAAACAGGCCAATGCCGCCATGCACGGTGATCTTGTCATTCGGCGTCCAGTTGATGCCAAAGCGCGGCAGCACAATGTCCCGGCCGCTCAAGGTCGCCGTATTGTCAAAGCCGTAGCGCGCCGTGAAGAAGGGGTTTGGCGTGATGTTGTCGGTCGAATCGGCAATTTCATAACGCACGCCCGCCTGAACCGTCACCGTGTCCGACACCGTCCATTCGTCTTGGGCGTAGAAGGCGTCGTTCTTCAGCGTGAAATTGGCGGCGCCATCATTGGGGTCGTTGGTCACGGCATTCTGGTAGAACAGGCCGCCAGAGGCGATCTGGTTCTGGAAGTCGGCAATGCTGTTAAAGGTATAGGAGCCGCGCGAGCCGGGCACGAACAGGTTGAACACATGGGTTTCGGTGTGTTCGTAACCGGCGGTCAGCAAATGATCCCCGGCGATATAGTCGGCCTTGCCCTTGAAGGCATAGGTCTTGTTGCGCAGGGCATTGGCATGGCGGAAGAAGTCCGGGCCGAGGAACACGCTGCCGCCACCGGGCGTGCGCACGCGGAACAGGCCAAAGTCGGTGCCGCCCAGGGGCTCCTGGAAGGTCGGCGACTTCTTGAAGGAAAACTTCATTTCCGTCGACAGCTTGTCCGACCAGTCCGAGAAGATCTGCCCGGAATAGGAGCGCAGCTTCTGTGTATTGTTATACCAGTCCGACAGCAGGCCGATGCGGTCGCCGCCGGTGTTTTGCGGGCGCAGCTGGTTGCCCTTGTCGCGCTGATAGGTGAAAGAGGCCCGGTGGTGATCGGTAATGTTCCAGTCGATCTTGCCCAGGATCTTTTCGTCGATCTCCTTCAGGTTGGACGGATTGAAGCCAAGGGCGTCAAACCCGTAAACGCTTTGGGCGATCTGGTTGATCAGGTTGACATCGTCAACGGTGACCTGGCGCACCTCATTGATGAAGCCGCCGCCAGCCGGGCCGGTGTCGAAAATGCTCGTGCCTTCAAACCGGTCATAGGACAGGAAGAAGAACAGCTTGTCCTTGACGATCGGCCCGCCCAGGGTGCCGCCATAGGTCCACTCATCGACATTGAGGCCGCCGCCGGTCAGTCCCGAGGAGCGGCGAAAGCCAAAGGCGGAGCCATGAAAATCATTGGTGCCGGACTTGGTGACGACGTTGACGCTGCCGCTCTGGAAGCCGGAAAATTCGACATTGAACGGTGTCGTTTCCACATTGAGCTGGTCGATGGCGTCGATCGAGACCGGTGCGCGCAGGGTCGGGAAGCCGGAGTTGTTGAGGCCGAAATCGTCGTTTTGCTGCACACCGTCAACGGTGATGGAGAGCGAGCGGTTGTTGCCGCCGGCAATGGAAATGGCGTTCTGGTTGGTCGGGTCCAGATACACATTCGGGTCATATTTGAGGACATCCTTGAAGTCCCGCGTCACCGTGGGCGTGCCCTCGATGGTGTCCAGGCCAAAGCGCGAGCTGGCGCCCATGGTCAGATTGCCAGCGCCGATGGAATTGGCGGTGACCACAATCGCTTCTTCCTGCATGACATCCTGAAGCTGCACATTGATGCGCTTGGAAGAGGCCAGGTTCAGATTGACACCTTCGACCCGGTAGGGCGCATTGCCCGGCGCCGTCACGGTAATCACATAAGGGCCGCCCGGGCGCAGGCCGCGGGCATGATAGGTGCCGTTGGCGCTGGTCTTGCTTTGCGAGACAGAGCCCGACGGCACGTGCAGGATGGTGACCTGGGCGCCCGCCACCGGCTGGCCCTTGGAATTGGTCACGGTGCCGCTCAATTGCGATGTGGTCTGCTGCGCCATGGCGACGCTGGCAAGAGATGCGGAAATTGCCGCCACGGCGACACCGCCGGCAAGCTGTCTGAGACTGATCATGGATATTCCCCTCGAAATCCTCAATATTTCCGGGGAAGCATGCTGCACCCCCGCCCGGTAACCCTCAAGGCCGGCGCTGTGGTGCGCCAGCCCGCATCATGTCTGCGCCAAGGGCCATGCAGCCTTAGTGCGCAAACGTGACACTTTCGTGATAACGAAAGCTGGCCGTCCGGCATAGACCTGTGGGCGGGAAAAATCCAGCCATTGCGGCAAAAAACCTGCCTTTTTAGTCAAGTTGTGTCACTTTTGTGACAGATGGGCTCCGGCTTGCTGCTGCATGGCGCTGCCGCAAATGGCGATTCCGGGAGCGGTGCAAGGCCACGCACCGCCGCCTTCAATCTTTCGTGAAGGCATGATGCTTCTCCAAAACGCAAAAAGGGGCTAAACATGCCGCATGAAAACATGGCTGTTTCCGATTGCCTGCGTGCTTCTGGCCGCCTGCGTCAATACCCCCGAGCCGGAGGTGGCGGCGGCATCAAAGGGGGCTTACCGGCTTGACAAAAATCACGCCAGCCTGATCTTGCGGCTCAGCCACGCCAAGGGCCTGTCCCAGTTCACGGCACGCTTTGACAGCGTTGACGCCGCCCTCGATTTTGACCCGCAACAGCCGCAGGACAGCCGCCTGTCGGTGGTCATTGCGGCGGACTCCATTGATACCGGCATGCCGGCGTTTAACAAGAAGCTGGCGGCCACAAAAAACCTGCTGGATGCCCGCGCGCATCCGCAAATCCTGTTTCATTCCACCGCCATCCGCGTCACCGGCGCCAATGCGGGCCTGGTCACCGGCCTGTTGACCCTGCGCGGCATCTCGCATCCGGTGACGCTGAACGTGCATTACAATGGCAGCGCCTTTGATCCGCTGCGCGGAACCCGGGTGCTGGGCTTTTCCGCGACCGGCGCCTTTTCCCGCGCCGCCTTTGGTGCCGATGCCTGGTCCTCATTTGGCGTCGGCGATACAATCAGCATACATATAGAAGCCGAATTCTTGAAAACCTGATCCCGCCACCACGGAGCATGACCATGACCATCCTCTCTCTCGCCGCCAGCGCCCTGGCGCTGCTTCTGGCCCCGGCACACGGCGCCCAAAGCGCGCAAAAGGCGGTTTCTCTGGACGGGATTCCGTCCGGCGCCTACACGCTGGACCCGAGCCATGCCAGCCTGAACTGGAAAGTCAGCCATTTTGGCCTGTCGCATTACACCGCGCGGTTCCTGCGCTTTGATGTCAAGCTCGACTTTGATGCGCAAAAACCGGAAAACAGCACCCTTGAGGTCCGCATCGACCCCACATCCATCCAGACCAATTATCCATGGCCGGAAAAGGAAGATTTTGACG
>JALWUB010000485.1 GCA_026993275.1 Robiginitomaculum sp.
GGTCAAGTCCGACATTGCGGCCCGGGCACGGGCACTGGGCCTGTCCGAAGCGGAATATCTGGCGCGTCAGGCAGCGGTGGAAAAGGCCAAGGCCGAAGCCGCCAGCCGTGAGGAACGCGCCCGGATAGAGGCCGAGGAGCGGGCCCGGCGCGAGCAGGAAGAAAAACAAAGACTGGAAGCCGAAAAGGCGCGGCGCGAGAAAGAAGCCCGGCTTGCCCGCGAGGCTGCCGAGCGCACGGCGGCCGAGGCCGCGGCGCAGGCCGCTGCAGCGCAAGCGCGCGGCGAGCGTGCGCCGGCGCCCGAAATCCCCGCCAAGAAGGCCGAGGCGGAAAAGTTTGGCGGCCGGATCAAGAAAAAGCGTGCCGAGCAAAAGCCGGTGTCGCGCACCCGCGGCGCCCCCAAGCGGCGCCAGGGCAAGTTGACCATTGCCAATATTCTCGATGGCGATGAAGGCCAGCGCCAGCGTTCGCTGGCATCCCTGCGCCGCGCCCGCGAGCGCGAAAAGGAACGCCGTCTCAGCGGCGGCCAGAGCGGCCGCGGCAAGGTCAAGCGCGAGGTTGTCATTCCCGAAAGCATCACCGTGCAGGAACTGGCGAGCCGGATGAGCGAGCGCGCCCGTGACGTGGTCAAGTTTCTGATGCAGCAGGGCGACATGAAGCGCCCGGAGGACGTGCTGGATGCCGATACCGCGGAACTCATTGTCGAGGAATTTGGCCACAAGGTGCGCCGGGTTGCCGAATCGGACGTGGAAGAAGGCTTCCTTGGCGGCGAGGACGCGCCGGAAACCCTGAAGCCAAGGCCGCCCGTGGTCACCGTCATGGGCCATGTCGACCATGGCAAGACCTCGTTGCTGGACGCCTTGCGCTCGACGGACGTTGCCGCGGGCGAGGCTGGCGGCATCACCCAGCATATCGGCGCCTATCAGGTGCGGCTCAAATCCGGCGACAAGATCACGTTTCTGGACACACCGGGCCACGCCGCCTTTTCCGCCATGCGCCTGCGCGGCGCCCAGGTGACGGACATCGTTGTGCTGGTCGTTGCCGCCGATGACAGCGTCATGCCGCAAACCGTTGAGGCGATCAATCATGCCCGCGCCGCGGGCGCGCCGATTCTGGTTGCCATCAACAAGATGGACAAGCCGGGCGCCGATGCCACCAAAGTGCTCAATGACCTGCTGCAGCATGAGGTGGTCACCGAATCCATGGGCGGCGATGTCCAGGCGATAGAGGTGTCGGCGCTGAAAAAGACCGGCCTTGATGATCTGGTCGAAGCCATCACCCTGCAGGCCGAATTGCTGGAGCTGAAAGCCAACCCGGACCGCAATGCCGAGGGTGTGGTGATCGAAAGCCAGATCGAAAAGGGCCGCGGGCCGGTGGCCACCTTGCTGGTCAAGCGCGGCACGCTGAAGCGCGGTGATATCGTCGTTGCCGGCCTGCACTGGGGCAAGGTGCGCGCGCTCAATGATGAACGCGGCCAGAAGCTCAAGGAGGCAGGCCCCTCCCTTCCCGTGGAAATCCTCGGCCTGAACGGTGCGCCAGAGCCTGGCGAGCCGTTTGCCGTGGTGGAATCGGAAGCGCGGGCCCGGGAAATCACCGAATACCGCGAGCGCCGCCGCCGCCAGCTCAATGCCAGCACCGGCCCCTCGGCCGTGGCATCGCTTGAGCAGATGATGGAAAGCCTGAAAGAGAAGGACATTGCCGAAGCGGTTCTGGTGGTCAAGGCCGACGTGCAAGGCTCTGCCGAAGCCATCAAGCAGGCGGTCGAGAAGCTGGGCAATGAGGAAGTGCGCGCCCGGGTGATCCATGCCGCGGCGGGCGGCATTACCGAATCCGACGTCCTGCTGGCGCGCTCGTCCAACGCGCCGGTGATCGGCTTCAACGTGCGTGCCACCAAGCAGGCGCGCGACCTGGCCGCAAGAGAAGGCGTGGAGATCCGCTATTACGCGATCATTTATGACCTTCTGGATGACATCAAGGCGGTGCTCGAGGGCATGCTGTCGCCAGAGCGGCGCGAAACCTTCCTGGGCAATGCCGAAGTGCTGGAGGTGTTCAACATCTCAAAGCTCGGCAAGGTCGCGGGCTGCAAGGTGACCGAAGGCATGGTCCGGCGCGGCTCCCATGTGCGCCTGCTGCGCGACAATGTGGTCATTCACGAAGGCGAACTGGGCACGCTGCGGCGCTTCAAGGACGAGGTCAAGGAGGTGCATGCGGGTCAGGAATGCGGCATGGGCTTTGTCAATTACCATGACCTGCAAAAGGGCGACCAGATCGAATGCTTCGACGTCACCGAGATCGAGCGCAAGCTGTAATCGCCGTCGCCGGGGCGTTCCGTTTATTCCGCAGGCACGCCGTGTTTCTGGCGCTCGGCTTCCGAGGCGTCGCGCCATAGCCGCACCAGCGCGTCAAGCAGGCTTTTGCGGCTGGCGCGCAGATACAGCGTGTTGTCGCTCAGGCCATCGCGCAGCGCCGCATGCGCCTTGTGCAGGTTGTGATAGGGCATGCGCGGATACAGATGATGGGTGGCGTGATACCGCAGCCCCGTCGGCGCCCAGATATTGGTCAGCCATTTGTGCCCCGGCACATCAACGGAATCGAGAAACTGCTCGGCCACGCTCAGTTTTTCCGTGCCCGGATTGCGATAGGCATGCGCCGCCAGGGTGCGCAGGGAATTGAGCAGGAAAATCAGCACTGCCACCAGAT
>JALWUB010000486.1 GCA_026993275.1 Robiginitomaculum sp.
TGCCCACCCCTGGCGGGCCCCACAGGATCATCGAGGTCAGGCGGCCATCGGCCACCATGCGCCCGATCGGCCCCTCCGGGCCAAGCAGATGCGCCTGCCCGGCCACCTCATCCAGGCTTTGCGGGCGAAGGCGGTCGGCCAGCGGCCGCGGCGCCGTATCTTCCAGACCGGCGGCTTCGAACAAAGTGCTCATGGGCGCTGCTATAGCACGAATCCGGGTCTCAGGAACGCAGGCGGATGATGGTGGAAATGTTGCGCCCGCCGCGGCGGATGGTGACCTGCCAGCGCCCGGCCCCGTCATTGAGCTTGAGCAGGCGCGCCACATCGGCGACCGACCTGACCGGCTCGTCATCGATGGTGCGCAGAATATCGCCCGGGCGCAGACCGTAATAGCCGGCTGGACTGCGCGGCGCGACCTTGAGAATGACCACGCCCCTGGCAAAATCATCCAGGCTCAGTTCCTCGGCCAGCCTGGGCGACAGATTGGCCACCTGCGCCCCGGCAAAGGGGTTGAGACCGCGCAGCACGGTGGTGTGGCGCGGGGGGATTTCCGGCGCCGCGCGGGTGCGCAAGCGCAGGGTCTTGACCTTGCCCTCGCGAATGATGACCAGCGGCACGGTTTCGCCGGTCTTGTGGGTCGCCAGGCGGAAACGCAGGCCCTGTTCGGAATTGATCTCGTGGCCGTCAATGGCGGTGACCACATCGCCGCGGCGCACCCCGGCGCGCGCCGCCGGGCCGCCCGGATAGACCTCGGACACCAAGGCGCCATGGGGACGCTCCAGCCCCAGCGAGGCCGCCAGGTCGCGGTCCACTTCCTGAAGCCGCGCGCCAAACCAGGGCCGCACCACCTTGCCATCATGCAGGGCCGCATCGACAACCCGCTCGACCATGGCGGCCGGAATGGCAAAGCCGATGCCGTTGGAGCCGCCGGAGCGCGACAGGATCACCGTGTTGATGCCCAAAAGCGCGCCGTCCATGCCGACCAGCGCGCCGCCGGAATTGCCCGGATTGATGGCCGCGTCGGTCTGGATGAAATAGGAATAGTCCGAGGCGCCGACATCGGTGCGCGCCAGCGCGGACACAATGCCGGAGGTGACCGTCTGGCCAACGCCGAAGGGATTGCCGATGGCCAGCACCAGATCCCCGACCTCGGCTTCCTGGCCCCTGTGAATCGGCATGACCGGCAGGGCCTCGCCATGGGTGTCGATTTTCAGCACCGCCAGATCGGCCTTCTTGTCCGCCAGCAGCAATTTGGCGTCAAACTCGCGCCGGTCGGCCAGCACCACGCGCAATTCGTCGGCGCCATTGACCACATGGTTGTTGGTGACAATCACCCCGTTGGGCCGCACGATGACGCCCGAGCCCAGGGATTGCTGCACCCGTTCCTGCGGGCCGAAAAAGCCCTGGCCAAACAGCCGCCCGAAAAACGGATCCCCGGCAAAGGGCGAGGCCGCCGTGCGCACCACCTTGCGAGAATAGACATTGACCACGGCGGGCGCGGCGCGCTTGACCACCGGCGCATAGGACAGCCGCACCTGCATGGTGTCGCGCGGCACCTGGCGGAAACCCTGGGCGGGCGCACTGAACGGAAACAGCAAGATGGCGAGGCAAAGGGTGGCAAACGCTTTCATGATGCGGAGGCTTTCCTGGCTGGTGTGGCGAAGACGGAGGGGCCAACAGGCCCGCTGCCGCGCTAGATATAGGCCCCTGCCGGCATGGTTTTAAGTAAAATAAAGGCAATAATACAGCGCGGCGGGCTGGCGGGCGCCGGAAGGTGCGCCAGGCGCCAGCCATAATCTCTTTGTGTCACCCGCAATGATAACCGCGATGTGTCACCCCGGACATTTCGCCAGAAATGATCCGGGGTCCATGAGGCCGTGCGGCAGCACAATGGATCCCGGATAAAACTGGCGTTTTTCCGGGATGACATGTTGGCACTTTCTGCTCCCCTGCTTGCGGGGAGCTGGCCGCGAAGCGGTCTGAGGGGGCCCTTCGACAGGCTCAGGGTGAGGTTTTTTTTGACATTTAGTATTCTGAGCGACGGGCATCGCCAAGGCTCGATCCGCCCGCCATCTCCCTGTCCCCGCCGGGTTCGCATGAAACCAAACCCCTGCCCCCGCAAACCTCTTGACCTTTGCCGCCCGGTGCAGTGCATTCGCCCCATGAAACCCGCGCCCCGCCTTTATGTGGACGACCCGCTTGCGGCAGGCCTGCGCCTTTCGCTGTCGCGCGAGGCGGCGCATTATCTGGGCCATGTCATGCGCCGCCGGACGGGCGATGATGTGCGCCTGTTCAATGCCCGGGACGGCGAATGGCGAGGGCGCATTGCGGGCGTTGACCGCAAGGCCATGCAGGTCGAAATCCTTGAGCAGACGCGGGGTTTCGCGCCGGTGCCGGATGTCTGGCTGCTGTTTGCGCCGGTGAAAAAGGCACGCAGCGAGTTTATGACCGAAAAGGCGACCGAGCTGGGCGTGCGCGCCATGGGCCAGGTGATCACCGCGCGCACCACGGCCCGGCCCTTGCGCCCCGAGCGTGCGGCGCGCATTGCCGTGGAAGCGGCGGAACAGACGGAACGGCTGGACCTGCCAGACCTGATGGCGGTGCAAAAGCTGGAGGACGCGCTGCGCGGCTGGGATGCGCAGCGCCTGCTGGTCTATGGCGACGAGGCCGGGGATGATGCGGCCAAGCCCTGGGG
>JALWUB010000487.1 GCA_026993275.1 Robiginitomaculum sp.
GCATAGCCCTTGCGCGCATTGGCGCGCACCTCCAGCACCCGGCGGCCATCGCGGCGCGCGATCTTGTCCACCCTCTGGCTGGCCTTGCGGGTGACGAAGTTCGACACCGGCACGCTGCCCTGCAGGGTGTTGATGCGCAGACGGTCCAGCTGGCCAATATTGCGGGCATCGGGGGTGAAGCGCAGGCGGATATCAACCTCGTCATCGGCATCATCCGGCCGGTAGCGGCCAACCAGGAGGCCATTGGTAATCAATTGCACCGCGGCGCCGATGCGGGTGATGTCGGCCTTGAAGCGCCCGGCCTGTTCGCGGTCCACATGCAGCTGCCACTCAATGCCGGGCAGGGGCAGGGTGTCTTCCACGTCCTTCAGTTCCGGCATGGCGTCCAGATGCGCGCGCACCAGGCGCGCCGCCTTTTCCAGGTCCGCCGGATTGGTGCCGGTCAGTTGCACCTGAATGTCCTTGCCCACGGGCGGGCCGCCCTGCAAATCGCGCACCTCGGTGATAACGCCGGGCACATCACGCACCCTTTGCGCAATCTGCGCCATGATGGTGCGGCCATTGGGGCGCTCGCCAAAGGGCAGAAAATCGACAAACAGGGTGACGGCGGTGTCTTCGGGCGGCGGCGAGTTGGAATTGCCCAGACTGCCGCCCCCTGCGGTGGTCAGATAGATGGAGGCAATGCCCTTCACATCCTTGATGCGGTTCTGCACGGCCAGGCCAAGGGCGTCCTGCTCGGCGGGTGACAGATTGCCCCGGGCGCGCACATAGACAAACACCTGTTCCGGCTCTGCCGAAAGAAAGAATTCGGTCCGGTGCGGCGTGGCGGCAAACCAGAAGAACACGCTGACAACGATGACGAGGGCTGCCAGCGACACGGCAAGCGGATGCCTGACCAGCCGCGCCACCAGCCGTGCATAGGCGCCGGTAAAGCCGGGCAGGGCGGTGGGGGCGGCAGCGCCGGCGCTGACCTTGCCAATGGCGTCATCGGCATCATCAGGGCGCTTGCCCATGAGCGCGCCAATGGTCGGCAGGAAGATCAGCGCCATGGCTAGCGAGGCCAGCAGCACCAGAATCAGCGTTTTCGGCAAGAAGCTCATGTATTTGCCGGCAAGGCTGTTCCAGAAGAGAAACGGCACGAATGCGGCCAGCGTGGTGGCGGTGGAAGAGACGACCGGCCAGAACATGCGCTGGCCCGCCATCTTGTAGGCTTCGATGCGATCCAGCCCCTCGGCCATTTTGCGGTCGGCGTATTCGACAATGATGATGCCGCCATCGACCAGCATGCCGACCGCCAGCACCATGCCGAACAGCACCATGAAATTGATGCTCATGCCAAACAGGCCAATCAGGAAGAAGGACAGGAAGAAACTGCCCGGGATGGCCAGGCCGACCAGCAGGCCGGAGCGCAGGCCCAGCGCCGCCACCACCAGGATCATCACCAGCAGGATGGCCGTGGACACCGAGGCAATGAGCTGGTTCATGGAATCGCGGATTTGCCGCGACCGGTCCAGGCTGAAGGCGACATGCACGCTCTTGGGCCAGTCCTGGCTCATGCGCGTGGCCACGGCGCGGGCGGTCTGCGTGGTTTCGATCAGATTGGCGCCCAGGCGCTTGACCACCTGCAGGGCAATGGCCGGCTTGCCATTGAAACGCGCATAGCTGTCGGCGTTCTTGAAGGTGCGCCGCACCGTCGAGACATCGCGCAGGCGCACCACCTTGTCACCGGCCGTGCGCACCGGCAGGTTCAACAGGTCCTCTGCGTTGGCAATGAGGCCCGGCACCTTGACCTGAAAGCGCCCGTTTCCGGTGTCGAGATTGCCTGCGGTCACCAGGGTATTGTTGCCCGAAACCGCAGCCAGCACCTCGTCATAGGTGATGGCATAGCCTTCAAGGCGCGACGGATCGATGTCGATTTCCAGCACTTCCTCGCGGGCGCCGGAGAGATTGGCGCTGAGAATATTGGTCTGCGCCTCCAGTTCGCGCTCCAGGTCCTTGGCCAGGGCATAGAGGGTGCGTTCCGGGGCCGTGCCATAAAGGGTGATGGCCAGAACGGGCTGCAGGCTCCGGTTGAACTCGCGCACATCCCATTCCGTGACCTCGGCGGGAAAGCGCCGTTTGGCGTTGTCGACCTTGTCGCGCACGTCGATCATGGCCTGGTCCTGGTCAAAATTGACCTCGAACTCGATGACGCAATAGCCAAGGCCGGCCAGCGAGGTGCAGTTGAGCTCCTTGACGCCGGTCAGGGCGCGCAATTCCGTCTCCAGGGGCCGCACGACCAGCCGTTCCGTGTCTTCCGGCGAAGCCCCTTCCAGCGGCACGCCGACATAGATAAACGGCACCGGAATGTCCGGGTCGGCTTCCTTGGGCAGGTTGATATATGACAGCACCCCCGCCAGCAGGCCGGTGAACAGCACCAGCAAGGTGGTGCGCCAGCGGTCTATGGCAATGCCAACGATTCCGCTCATGGCGCTTCCATCACCTCCACCGGGCTGCCATCACGGACGAAATCCTGCCCCTCGACGATCAGCCTGATGGTTTGCGGCAGGCCGGTGACCCAGACGCCTGCGCCCGTATCGTCAAGCAGGGTGACGGGGTAGAAACGCACACGGCCGCGCGCATTGACCGTGCGCACGCCAAGCTGTCCCCTGTCGTTCAGCACCATGCTGTCCGCCGGGATGCGCTG
>JALWUB010000488.1 GCA_026993275.1 Robiginitomaculum sp.
CTGGCGCCGCCAAAGGCCACGCCGTGCCAGGAGCGCCCGGTGACCAGCTGGAATGGCCGGGTGGAAATCTCCTGCCCGGCCCCGGCCACGCCGATGATATAGCTTTCGCCCCAGCCCTTGTGGCAGCATTCCAGCGCCGTGCGCATGACCTGCACATTGCCGATGCATTCAAAGCTGTAATCCGCGCCGCCGCCGGTCAGTTCCACCAGATGGCCCACAAGATCGCCGTCAACCTCTTGCGGATTGACGAAATCGGTCATGCCGAACTTTTCCGCCAGGGCGCGCTTGGCCGGATTGATGTCGACGCCGACGATCTGCCGCGCGCCCACCAGTTTTGCCCCCTGGATGACGTTCAGGCCAATGCCGCCCAGGCCAAACACCACCACCGATGCATTGGGCTCGACCCTGGCGGTGAACAGCACCGCGCCAAGCCCGGTGGTCACGCCGCAGCCAATGGTGCAGATCTTGTCAAATGGCGCATCCTTGCGCACGCGGGCAAGGGCGATTTCCGGCATCACCGCGTGATTGGCGAAGGTCGAACAGCCCATATAATGGTAAAGCGGCTTGCCGCGGTAAGAGAGCCTTGAGGTGCCGTCGGGCATCAGGCCGCGCCCCTGGGTGTCGCGGATCGCCTGGCACAGATTGGTCTTGGGGTTGAGGCAATACTCACATTCGCGGCATTCGGGCGTATAGAGCGGGATGACATGATCGCCGGGCGCCACCGAGGTCACGCCGGGGCCGCACTCCAGGACAATGCCCGCTCCCTCATGGCCCAGCACCGCGGGGAACAGCCCCTCCGGGTCACTGCCCGACAGGGTGAAGGCGTCGGTATGGCAGATGCCGGTGGCCTTCAGCTCGATCAGCACCTCGCCGGCCCTGGGCCCCTGCAGGTCCACCTCGTCCACGATCAACGGCTTGCCGGGCTCCAGTGCTATGGCAGCGGGTGTTTTCATGTCCGGTCCTCTTTCCTTGTTTTTCCTGTCAGCCAACCACACGCATGGTCAGATTGATGCGCCCGCCCCTGGGCAACAGGCGCGAGGTGCCGCCATAAATGCGGTCAATGCCATGATAGCAGTGCCGCGCCGCGCCTGCCAGCACCACCACATCGCCCGAGCCCAGCCGCAGGGAGCGCGTCGGGTCGGTGCGCCTTGGCCCGCCCAGGCGAAACAGCGCCGCATCACCCAGGGAGACCGAGACGATCGGCGCAGTGGCGGCGTCTTCATCGGCATCCACATGCAGGCCCAGGCGCGCCTTGCCGTCATAATAATTGATCAGGCAGGCCTCGGGCGCCTGCGGCCAGCCGGACACGTCGGCCCAAAGCCGCTTCAGCATATCAGGCAAGGGCGGCCAAGGGGCGCCGGTGACCGGGTGGCGCCTGCCATAGCGGTATCCGGAAACACTGGTGATCCAGCCGAGCGGGCCAAAATTGCTCATGCGCACGCTCAAGGGCTTGCCGGTGCGCGGCATGACCGGCCGGTAAAGCGGCGCGGCCCTGAGCCCTTCGCGCACGCACGCCAGCAGCGCCTGCTGTTGTGCGCGGTCAAGATAGCCCGGCAACAGGGCAAAGCCTTGCGGGCTGCGATAGGGTTTTTTGGCGGCCATGGACTGATTGTGCTGGCGCGGGCGCACAGAATCAAGACAGAGCCCCGGTCATGGCCCGCGGCACAGAAGCGCCCGCTGGCAGGATGTGCGCGCACCGCCATTTGCGGGCCGAATACTGCGAAGCCGTCATCGGCGCGCAGACATAAACACAATCAGACTCTAATGGTTCAAAACCGGTCCAGCAGGCGGTCAAGATAGTCCAGTTCTTCCTTGGGCCGGTTCCGCTGGGCGGCGCGGTCGCGCAATTGCTGCAGGATCTTGCGGGCGCGGCGCGCATTGATGATATCGGGCACGCGCACGCCAGCACCGCCCAGCACGCTGTTGCCGGCCGGGCGGCCAAACGGGTCCACCTCCTGCCCGGCGCGCTTTTGCCCCTGCATCTGCCTGAACAGTTCCGCCGCCAGTTTCTCATTGCCCTGGCGCAAGGCCGAGAGCGCCGCCTTGCCCTTGTCCATGGCCTCATCGCCCTTGCCCTGGCGCAGGGCCTTGGCGGTCTCTTCCATATCCTGCGCGCCCTGCTGCAAGGCCTGGGCCGTGCCGGAATGGCCCGCCTTATCCTGTTCTCTGGCCAGGGCGCCAAGCCGCCCGCCCAGCGCCTGTTCCTCCGTGGCCAGATTGCGGCCCTGATCGCGGCCGGTCCCGGCGGGCTTGCTGCCCTCCTGCCCTTGCGCGGCCTGGTTCTGGCGGAACAGCCGGTCCAGGAGTTCGCGCTGCCTGGCGGTCAGTTCACCCAGTTCCTCGAGCGCCTTGCGCATGGCTTCGCTGGCCGGATCGTCACCGGGCCCGGCTCCGGCGGCCAGTTGCATGCGCATGTTCTGCAACAGCGCTGACAGGGCCTGCAGCAATTTGCGCGCATCGCCGCGCGCGCCGGTCTCGGAGAGCGCCTTGAGAGCATTCAGCATGTCCTGCAACTGGCTGCTGTCCAGGCTGGAGCCGCCGCCATTTTGCGCCATCTTGCCGTGCCGCAGGGCATCTTCGGCAAGAGCCTGCAAATAGCGTTTCACGGCACGTTCATAGCGCTGCATCAGCCGCGCCAGCTCGTCCGCCGGGCGCTGGCCCGTAA
>JALWUB010000489.1 GCA_026993275.1 Robiginitomaculum sp.
ATCATTTCCTCATTGGTCGGGCCATAGAGCATTTCGCGGCCCTGGCGGTCGCTGATGCGCAGCATTTCCTTGCCATAGGCCTCATAGCGCCCGCTTTGCCGCCACAATTGCGCCGGCTGCATGGTCGGCATCAGCATTTCTATGGCGCCGGCGCGATTCTGCTCCTCGCGGACGATGCGCTCGATATTCTGCAACACCTTGAAGCCCAGCGGCAGCCACGAATAAATCCCCGCCGCCTCCTGACGGATCATCCCGGCGCGCAGCATCAGCCGGTGCGAGGGGATTTGCGCCTCGGCGGGGGTTTCTTTCAGGGTCGGCAAGAAATAACGGCTGAGGCGCATGGCGGCATCCCGGAAACGGTGTTCTGTCAGAAGCACTGGTTTACACAATTCCGCAAGGCAGGAAAGAGTGCGATGCCAGCAAAGGCACGCCCGGCCGCCTTTCCCCGCAGGTCCTGGCCGTGGAAAAACCGTTTTCCCCCTTTCCCTTGGGGATAGCGGTGGGTTTGGAGACGCACAAAAGGCTTTCAGGGGGTGTTTGGGACACGCACGGTGGCAAATCCTTGCGCCGCTGAAGGGGCGCAAGGCCATACAGGGCCTTGATTCACAATCTCATTCGCATGTGCCGAGCCGTCTTTGACAACCCCGCACAGCCTGATTATGCGCCCCAGCTCTCTTGCGGGGACAGGCACGCGCTTATCCCCGCATTTCATGGCTTGCCATGGCCCGAAATGGCTTGAAATGGTTTGCTTATTCACCGGTTCTGGTCCGACAGTGTCCGAAACTGGCTTGCACATGGCCTGGCCCATGGCCCGGGCGCACCAAAAAACAGGACATGCAGGCCAGATCCAAGCCATGCGGCAGGACTCCCTCTCCCCTGTGGGGAGAGGGTTGGGGTGAGGCTGCCCGGGCTTGCAGGATTTGCTCCGTCCACGATTTCATTTTCAGCCTCAGAGCCCCTCAACCCCGGCCAGCCTGCCCTTGCGAAAGCGAGGGCCGGGGCAGGCTCTGACCTTCTCCCCGCCGGGGAGAAGGGACGCGCGAGCACCCACATGGTGAGCAACGTCAAACCCTGAAGGTTGGCCCGGCCTTCCCGCCAGCACGGCCTTTTCCTCCCCCGTTCACGGGGGAGGTGCCCCGCCAAAAGGTCTTGGCGGGGCGGAGGGGATCTGCACTAACTTGGGCACACATCAGCGCACGTAAGAGGCGCCGTTGACATCGAATGTGGCGCCGGTGGCCGAGGGGCACTGGCCGGAGAGCAGAAAGGCGGTCAGCGCGCCAATCTCCTCTGGCGCGGCCATATGGCCCAGAGGAATGCCCGCCAGGGCAGCGGCGCGTTGTGCACCCTCCTTTGGCGCCATGTCCGTTTCGACCCAGCCCGGCGCAATCGCATAGCACAGGATGTTCTCGCCCGCCAAAGCCCGCGCCAGGGTGCGGGTTTGCGCCAGCAAGCCCCCCTTGGCGGCGGCATAGGCATCGTGATCGGCGTCATCGCCGCGCTCTCCGGCGCGCGAGGCAATGTTGATGATGGTGCCGCCGCCCCGGGCGCGAAAATCGCTTACGGCGCAGCGGCTGAGCTCGGCCGGGGCGAGCAAATTGACCGCCAGATTGGCGGCCCAGCCCTGCCGCCAGGCCTCCAGATCGCCATCGAGCGGGCTGGCGGCATAGATCCCGGCATTGTTGACCAGCGCGGTGATGGGCTGGCCGAAGGCACGGGCAGCAGCCCACAAGCGCGCCCCGGCGCCGGGCTGGTTCAAGTCTTCGCCGGCGCAGCCAATCACCGCACCCGCCAGATCGTCCTGCAAGGCCCGGGCAGCCGCGGCGCTGGCATGGTAATGCAGAATCAGGCGCGCGCCCTGCGCGGCGCAGGCCCGGGCAATGGCCACGCCCATGCCGCGCGCCGCCCCGGTCAGCAAAATCGTCTGGTCTTTCAGGTCCATCAAGGGGAGCTTAAGCTCCCTGCCCGGCCCTGATAAGCGCAATTTCGCACCTGTTTTGCACTTTTTGCTAGGCGGCAGGGCAAATAACGGGAATAAGGACGGCTCAAGGCAAAGCGAGGTCTCATGAGTGTTGCAGGCGTCAAAACGGCTTCGGGCGCGGGGGCTTACCGCTATGCCGTGCTCGGCACGCTGTTCGCGGTCTATACCTTCAATTTTGTCGACCGGCTGATCTTTTCGGTGCTGCAGGAGCCGATCAAGCTGGACCTGCATCTGAGCGATTTGCAGATGGGCATTCTCAACGGCCTGGCCTTTGCGGTGTTTTACACCGCCGTCGGCCTGCCCATCGCCTGGGCCGCGGACCGCTTCAGCCGGGTCAACATCATCACCCTGTCGCTGGCCATCTGGAGCCTGTTTACCGCCGCCTCGGGCCTGGCCACCAGTTTTGGCCAGATGTTTGCGGCGCGCCTGGGCGTCGGTTTTGGCGAGGCCGGCTGCACGCCACCGGCGCATTCGCTGATTTCCGACTATTTTCGCGCCCAGGAACGCTCGCGGGCGCTGGCCATCTATTCGCTCGGCATTCCCGCTGGCGGCCTGCTGGGCCTGATTGGCGGCGGCTGGGTGGTGCAGCACATGGGCTGGCGCGAAGCGTTTTTCATTGTCGGCCTGCCGGGGCTGGCCATGGCGCTGCTGGCGCGGCTGATCCTGCGCGAGC
>JALWUB010000490.1 GCA_026993275.1 Robiginitomaculum sp.
ACGCGCTCTTTCACCACGCCCCAGCTGGAGATGAAGCACAGCGGCGTCAGGAATGTCGTCAGCAAGACCAGCGGCAGCGAAATGCCATCCACGCCCAGCTTGTAGCCCATGCCGCCAAACCAGGTGAAGCTTTCGACAAACTGGAAGCCGGGATCGTCAACTTTGAAGTCTATGAGCGCCCACAGCGACAGCCCCAGGGTGATGAGGCTGGTTGCCAGCGCCACGCTGGGTGCATTGCGGTCGATGACGGCGGCATCCTCGCCCCGCGCCGTGACGCGGAACAGGACCAGCACCAGCGCCCCCAGCAAGGGCAGAAAGGTGATCAGCGACAGGATATGCGGCAAGGTGGTCATGTCAGCGCCCTCCCGCCAGCAGAATCCAGGAAATGAAGCCGACAAGCCCGATCAGCATGACAAAGGCATAGTGATAGAGATAGCCGGTTTGCAGCCGGGCAATGCGCCTGGCCCCCGCCAGGGTGGCGGCGGCAAAGCCATTGGGCCCAAAGCCGTCGATCAGGCGCTGGTCGCCGCCCTTCCAGAACAGATCGCCCAGCTTGCGCGCGCCGCGGATGAAGACAAAGTCGTAAAGCTCGTCAAAATACCACTTGTTATAGAGGAAGGGGTGCAGATAGCGGCTGCGTGCCGCCATGCGCGCGCCCAGGCCCGGACGGGCAATATACATATACCAGGCAATGGCAAAGCCGATCAGCGTCACCGCCAGGGGCAGCCAGGTCACCCACAGCGGCACGGCGTGGCCTTCAGCCTCTGCCAGCTCCGTGACAATGGTTGCGCCGCGCCAGAACTCCTGCGCCTTTTCGCCGATGAAATCACCGGCAAACACAACCCCGGCAAAGGTCGCCCCGACCGCCAGCAAGGCCAGGGGAACCAGCATTGAGGGCGGGGATTCCTTGGCATGATCAAACACCTTGGGATCGCCGCGGAAACGGCCGTGGAAGGTCATGAAGATCACCCGCCAGGAATAGAAGGAGGTCAGCAGGGCAGCAATCACGCCAACCCAGAAGGCCGGATAGCCAAAGGCCGTGCCCGCCACGCCAGCTTCCCAGGCGCCTTCGATAATGCCGTCCTTTGAGAAAAATCCGGCAAAGCCGATCGGCGTCCCCGGAATGCCAAAGCCGGTCAGCGCCAGGGTGCCGATAATCATGAAAATCCACGTCAGCGGCATTTTCACCGCCAGGCCACCCATTTTGCGCATGTCCTGCTCATGGTGCATGCCGATGATCACCGAGCCCGCGCCCAGGAACAGCAGTGCCTTGAAAAAGGCATGGGTGAAAAGATGGAAAACGGCCGCGTCATAGAGGCCAAGGCCGCCCGCCATGAACATATAGCCCAGTTGCGAGCAGGTGGAATAGGCGATGACCCGCTTGATGTCGTTCTGCACCAGCCCGACGGTGGCCGCAAAAAACGCTGTCGCCGCGCCGATGATGGTGACGAACAGGCTGGCATGGGGCGCCATGTGATAAAGCGGCGCGCAGCGCGCCACCAGAAACACGCCGGCAGTGACCATGGTGGCGGCATGGATCAGCGCCGACACCGGGGTCGGCCCTTCCATGGCGTCCGGCAGCCAGACATGCAGGAAGAACTGCGCCGACTTGCCCATGGCGCCAATGAACAGCAAAAAGCCGATCAGTTCGAGGGCGTTGACGTGCATCCACAAGAACGGAATGGTCAGCGCCGCCTTGTCGTGGGCGGCGGCAAAAACCGTGTCAAAATTGACCGAGCCGAACACCGTGAACACCGTCAGAATGCCCAGTGCAAAGCCGAAATCGCCCACCCGGTTGGTGACGAAAGCCTTGACCGCCGCGGCATTGGCGGCCGGCCGCTTGTACCAGAAGCCGATCAGCAGATAGGAGGCCAGGCCAACGCCTTCCCAGCCAAAGAACATTTGCAGGAAATTGTTGGCGGTCACCAGCATCAGCATGGAAAAGGTGAAAAACGACAAATAGGAGAAGAACCGCGCCTTGCCCGGATCGTCGGCCATATAGCCCCAGGAATAGACATGCACGAGGGCAGAGACGAAAGTCACCACCACCAGCATGACCGCCGTCAGCGTATCGACCCGCAAGGCCCAGGCGGCATGAAAATCGCCCACGGCAAACCAGGGCATCAGGGTGATGAGCTGTTCATGGCCGCCATAGGCAACCTGTGCAAACATCACCATGGACAGAATGGCTGACAGCAGCAACAGCCCCGTGGTGACCAATTGCGCCGCACGGTCGCCAATGACCCGGCCAAACAGCCCGGCAATCAGCGCGCCCGCAATCGGGCCAAATACAATGACAGAAAGCATAGCCCGCTCAGCCCTTCATCAAATCAATATCATCCACGGCGATATCGCCGCGATTGCGAAAGTAAACCACCAGTATGGCCAGCCCCACCGCAGCCTCGGCGGCGGCCACGGTGAGCACGAAAAGCGCGAACACCTGGCCGCCCAGATCATGCAGAAAGCTGGAAAACGCCACGAAGTTGATGTTCACCGACAACAGGATCAGCTCGATCGACATCAGCATGATGATGACGTTCTTGCGGTTCACGAAAATCCCGAAAACACCAATGGTGAACAGGATTGCCGAAACCGCCAGATAATGTCCAAGCCCAATAGCCATGTCTAAAGCCCCTCGCCCGGTTTGACATCCACAAGCTCGACGCCGTCCTTGGCGGTGCGCGCCAGCTGCGCCGGAATGCTTTGCCGCTTGACCCCCGGCTTGTGATAATTGGTCAGCACGATGGCGCCGATCATGGCAACCAGCAGCACCAGGCCGGCGGCTTCCAGATAAAACGCGTATTCGGTGTAGAGCACGCTGGCCAAGGCGCGGGTGTTCTCCTGGGCGCCGTCAATGGGCGCCAGGCGCAGGGCCGCAGCCTGCTTGCTGGCCGTCCAGTGCGCCCCCAGCACGATCAGCTCGATCGCCAGCACCGCACCGAGCAGGCCGCCCAGCGGCAAATACTGGGCAAAGCCCTGGCGCAACTCGACAAAGTCGATATCCAGCATCATCACCACGAACAGGAACAGCACCGCCACGGCGCCGACATAAACCATCACCAGGATCATCGCCAGAAACTCCGCCCCCATGAGCACAAACAGCCCGGCGGCAGAGAAAAACGCCATGATCAGAAACAGCACCGAGCGCACCGGATTGCGCGCCGAGACCACGCCAAAGGCGAATATGACCGCTGCTGCGGCAAAGACGTAAAACGCCAGTGCTGGAAGTAACACCGCCAGGTTCATGACATTCCCCAATCCCTCATAGTCTCTTGCCCTTATGCTAGCGGTATGGCTCGTCGCGCTTGATGTTCTGCACGATTTCGCTTTCCCAGCGATCGCCATTGTCCAGCAGCTTGTCCTTTTCGTAGAACAGCTCTTCGCGGGTTTCGGTGGCGAATTCGAAATTCGGCCCCTCGACAATGGCATCCACCGGGCAGGCCTCCTGGCAGAAGCCGCAGTAAATGCACTTGGTCATGTCGATGTCATAACGCGTGGTGCGGCGCGAGCCGTCAATGCGCGGCGCCGCCTCGATGGTGATGGCCTGGGCCGGGCATATGGCCTCGCACAACTTGCAGGCAATGCAGCGCTCTTCGCCCGAATCATAGCGCCGGAGCGCGTGCTGGCCGCGAAACCGCGGGCTTAAGGGCCCCTTTTCAAAGGGATAGTTCAGCGTCGCCTTGGGGGCAAAGAAATAGCGCATCCCCAGACGCAACGCGCCCAGAAAGTCCAGCAGAAAGCCGCTGCGCACGGCACGGGTCAGTGCACCCATTTTACGCCCCTCCCTGTCCGCCAAAGGCCACCCAGGCGGCAACCAGAACCACCGCGCCCATGGAAAGCGGCAGGAACACCCGCCAGCCCAGGCGCATCAACTGGTCATAGCGGTAACGCGGCACGATCGCCTTGACCATGGCAAAGAGAAAAAACACGAACAACGCCTTGATTGCAAACCACAAAACCGGCGGCAGCCAGGTCAATGGCGCGGCCTCCAGCGGTGGATTCCACCCCCCCAGGAACAGGATGGTGGTCATGGAGCACATCAAGACAATGTTGAGATATTCGCCGATCATGAACAGCAGATACAGCGTCGAGGAATACTCCACCTGATAGCCCGCCACCAGTTCGGATTCGGCTTCGGGCAGATCAAAGGGCGGGCGGTTGGTTTCGGCCAGGGCGGAAATGAAGAACACCACCATCATCGGCAGCATGACCAGGGTCACCGGCGAGAGCGCAATGCCATACCAGTGCCAGAAGCCGCCAGCCTGGGCCTCGACGATCTGGCTCAGATTCATCGAGCCGGCAAGCAGGATCACGGTGATCAGGACGAAGCCCATGGACACTTCATAGGACACCATTTGCGCGGTCGAGCGCAGGGCGCCCAGAAACGCGTATTTGGAGTTTGATGCCCAGCCGCCCAGGATGATGCCGTAAACGCCAAGCGAGGAAACCGCCAGCAAATAGAGGATGCCGACATTGATGTCGGCAATGACCCAGCCCGGCGCCACTGGCACCACCGCCCAGGCAATAAAGGCCAGAACCAGCGACAGGAACGGCGCCAGCAGGTAAATGCCCTTGTCGGCACCTGCCGGAATCACGATTTCCTTCAGCACAAACTTGAAAAAATCCGCAAACGACTGCAGCAGCCCGAAAGCGCCCACCACATTGGGGCCCCGGCGCATCTGCACCGCGGCCCAGATCTTGCGGTCAGCCAGCAGGATGAAGGCCAGCGACACCAGCAGCACGATGACAAAGCCCAGCACCTTGAGCACGGCCACCACGGACCAGCCCAGCGGCGTGCCGGTATCAAACAGGGTGGAGAAGACATCAGTCATTGCAGCTTATCTCCATCATTCCGCCGCCTGTTTCAGGCCCGCCGCACTGGCCGCGCACTCGGCCATGGTGACGCTGGCGCGGGCAATCGGGTTGGTCAGGTAGAAATCACGCACAGGCGAGGCAAATGCGCCCGCGCGCATCTTGCCGGCCTTGCCAAGCTTTGCCGGGTCAAACAGGCGGGCATCCGGCCGCCGGATGGTCTTGCGCAAGGCTTCCAGATCATCATAGGGCAAGGTGCGCTGCACATGCTCTGAAAGCGCGCGGATGATGGCCCAGTCCTCGCGTGCCTTGCCTGGCGGAAACACTGCCTTGAGGCCTTCCTGCATGCGCCCTTCGGTGTTGGTGTAAAGACCGTCTTTCTCGGTATAGGCGGCACCGGGCAGGATCACATCCGCGCGGTGCGCCCCGGCATCGCCATGGCTGCCCTGATAGATCACAAAGGCATCGCCGAGCTGGGCCATGTCGAACTCGTCAGCGCCCAGAAGATACACCGTTTCCACATCGCCCTGCTGCGCGCCATCCAGTATGCCCGCAAAATCACGTCCACCCTCGCCCGGCACAAAGCCCATATCGAGCCCGCCGACACGGGCCGCCGCCGTGTGCAGCACATTGAAGCCGTTCCAGTCCTCACGGACCACATTCATGGCTGCCGCCAGCTTGCCCGCCGCGCGCAGCACCTGCGCCCCGTCGGGCCGCGCCAGCGCCCCCATGCCGATGATGACCATCGGGTTTCTGGCCTTTTTGAAACGCGCTGCAAAGCCGCCGCGTCCCTTGCCAAAGCCGGTGATGGCCTCCGGGCCCGTGCCCAGATGTTCATAGGGATAGGTCAGATCCGCCGCCTCGCCAATGACCCCGATCTCGGCCTCGCCATTGAGCCAAGCGCCGCGAATGCGCGCATTGAGGACCGGCGCCTCCAGGCGCGGATTGGTGCCGATCAGCAAAATCGCGTCGGCCTTGTCGATGCCGGCAATGGTGGAGTTGAAGATATAGCCTTCCCGGCCCTGCCCGCCAATGGCGGCGCCATCCTGGCGGCAATCCAGCGACGCCACGCCCAGCGCATCCATCAGGTCTTTCAGCGCCTTCATGCTTTCCATGTCGCACAGATCACCCGCGATCGCGGCAATGCGCTCCGGATCCCCCTGCAGCCGTCTGGCGACCACATCCAGCGCTTCGCCCCAATTGGTTTCCACCAGCTTGCCGTCCTTGCGCACATAGGGGCGGTCCAGGCGCTGGCGCTTCAGGCCGTCCCAGACAAAACGGGTCTTGTCGGAAATCCATTCCTCGTTGATGTCGTCATTCAGGCGCGGCAAGAACCGCATCACCTCCGGCCCGCGCACATCCACGCGGATATTGCTGCCCACCGCATCCATGACATCGACGCTTTCGAACTTGCGCAGCTCCCAGGGGCGCGCATGAAAGGCATAGGGCCGCGAGGTCAGCGCCCCGACCGGGCACAAATCAATGACATTGCCAGAAAGTTCCGACGTGAGGTTTGCCTGCAAATATGTTGTAATTTCAGCGTTTTCGCCCCGGTTAATGAGGCCAAGTTCCTCCACCCCTGCCACTTCGGTGATAAAACGCACGCAACGGGTGCACTGGATGCACCGGGTCATGTTGGTCTTCACCAGCGGGCCCATGTTCTTTTCTTCCACGGCGCGCTTGGGCTCGTGAAACCGGCTGCGGCCGCGGCCATAGCCCATGGCCTGGTCCTGCAGATCGCATTCGCCGCCCTGATCGCAAATCGGGCAATCAAGCGGGTGATTGATGAGCAAAAACTCCATCACCCCTTCGCGGGCCTTTTTCACCACCTCGCTGTCGGTGCGGATGTTGGCCGGGGTGCCGTCGCGATTGGGGCGCAGATCGTTGACGCTCATGGCGCACGACGCCATCGGCTTGGGCGCGCCGACCCACTCGACCAGGCACATGCGGCAATTGCCGGCGACAGAAAGACGCTCGTGATAGCAAAAGCGCGGGATTTCCGCCCCCGCTTCCTCGCAGGCCTGCATCAGCGTGTAATGGCCCGGAACCTCGATCTCCTTGCCATTGATGTTCACTTTGCGCAGTTCGCTCATCATCCCTACTCCGCCGCCACCGGAACCAGGTCCTTGGTGTAAAGGCGCTTGCTGGCCGGAGAAATTTCGATCCCGACAATTTTGCCATGTTTGTCAAAGTCAAACACGATTCCCTGGCGGGCCTCTTCACTTTCCACGATCTTGGCGTCGGAAAGTTTCAGATACGCAGCATCAGCATCCCTGTCATAAGTCCACTTCATGTCAGCGTTCGCCTCCTGCGTTCGGCCCTATCGAAAAAAGCCGTGATGACCCGGAAATACTCCCCCTCGGGCGCAGCAACGACGCGCAACACCCGGGCATCGTCTGCCACGGCGCGGCCATAATACCGGTAAACGCCTGGGCGGTCCGGGTCGGGTTCTTTTCTGTCAGGCTCATGCAATACACTGCTGATCCATTCCTTTTTAATCCCGCGCGCCTTGCAGCGTTCCACCGCATGCCTGGTCAGCGCAATCATCCCTACTCCGCCGCCACCGCATGCACGCCCTTGCCCGCGCGGTAGCGGGTGATGTTGTCCTCGATCTCGTGGCGGAAATGCCGGATCAGGCCCTGCACGGGCCAGGCCGCCGCATCGCCCAGGGCGCAGATGGTGTGCCCCTCGATCTCGTGGCTGACATTCAAGAGCAGGTCGATCTCGTCCATCTCCGCCTTGCCCTCGCACATGCGCGTCAGCACCCGCCACATCCAGCCCGTGCCTTCGCGGCATGGCGTGCACTGGCCGCAGCTTTCATGCTTGTAGAAATACGCCAGGCGGGTAATCGCCCGCACCATGTCTGTGGACTTGTCCATGACAATCACCGCCGCGGTGCCCAGCCCGGACTTGTGTTCCTTCAGGGCATCGAAATCCATCAGCACGTCGTCGCATATGTCCTTGGGCAGGCACGGCACGGACGAGCCGCCCGGAATCACCGCCTTCAGATTGTCCCAGCCGCCAATGACGCCGCCCGCATGTTTCTCGATCAGCGTCTTGAGGGGGATCGACATTTCCTCTTCGACATTGCAGGGCCTGTTCACATGCCCGGAAATGCAGAACACCTTGGTGCCGGTATTGCCGGGACGGCCAAAGGACGCAAACCACTGCGCGCCGCGGCGCAAGATGGTCGGTGCCACGGCAATGCTCTCGACATTGTTGACCGTGGTCGGGCAGCCATACACCCCGGCATTGGCGGGAAAGGGCGGCTTCAGGCGCGGCTGGCCCTTCTTGCCTTCCAGACTTTCCAGCAGCGCCGTCTCCTCACCGCAAATATAGGCCCCGGCGCCGTGATGCACGATCAGGTCGAAATCCCAGCCGGAGCCGCAGGCATTCTTGCCGATCAGCCCGGCGGCATAAGCCTCGTTGATGGCCTTTTGCAGGGCCAGGCGCTCGTCCACATATTCGCCGCGCACATAGATGAAACAGGTGTGCGCGCGCATGGCAAAGGAGGCGATCAAGCACCCCTCGATGAGCAAATGCGGGTCATGGCGCAGGATATCCCGGTCCTTGCAGGTTCCCGGCTCGGATTCGTCGGCATTGACGACCAGATAATGCGGCCGTTTGACCTCTTTTGGCATGAATGACCATTTCAGCCCGGTCGGAAAACCGGCGCCGCCGCGGCCGCGCAGGCCGGATGCCTTGATCTGTTCAATGATCCAGTCACCGCCCAGCGCCATGATCTCGGCCGTGCTGTTCCAGGCGCCGCGTTTCCTGGCGGCCTCCAGGCCTGGATCATGCAGGCCGTAAAGATTGGTGAAAATGCGGTCCTTGTCCTCAAGCATTGCCGCCGCCTTTCTTCCTGGCTTGCGCATCGCGCCAGCTCAAAAACACCACCAGGGCGCCCGCCACCACCAGAATCGCAACTCCCATATGGATCCAGATCGCCGCCTTGGTCAGCATGTAACCAATGGCAATGCCCCCCAGCATGAGCAATTCGACCAGAGTGATGAGCGCGATCATGACCTGGTTGTCGCTGGTTTCGACGGCCTCTTCCATCCCGGTGTCTTCAGAGGGCATGTCAGACATGGCTGCCTCCATGGTTTCCCTTGCGCCGAATCATTGAATAGACGCCAAGCACCAGAACATCGGCGGCGACAAGCGTCGCAAACAGCCAGAACCCTGGGCTCTTGCTGATCAGCCAGACCACGCCTGTGCCACAGGTGGCGCAAAGCAGCACCAGGGCAAGGAATTTCACCGGCATGGGTGCATCGCGCATCACTTTCCTTCCCCCTTCATCAGCGCCTTGGCCTGGGCGATCCATTTGTCCCGGGCGATCCGGCCCCTGGCCTTGATCTGCTCCTCGATCCATGCCGCCTCAGCCTTGGTCCAGGACGCGATCTGGTCATAGTGAAAAACACCCAGCGCATTCAGGGCGCTTTCGATCCTGGGGCCAAGACCGGCAATGCGCTTCAGATCATCGGCCAGACCCTTGCGCGCCGCCTTGAGCAATTTTGGCTTGGCCGGTTTGGTCGCTGCTTTGGCAGGAGCCTTTTCCGCCGCAGGCGTCTTGCGCGCGGCCTTTGGCTTTTCGGTCTTGGGCGCATTGGGAATGCTCTTCAGGGGCCTGGCGCGGGAGCCGTTGTAGAGCGTCTTGTCGGTAAGCACCTGCGCCCCGCCCAGGGGCTCGGACGCATGGCGGCCATCCTGCGGCCCCGGCGCAACCTGCCGCCCGGCGGCAAGATCATCCAGCAGCTTTTCCATGGCGGCTTCGTCCAGGTCCTCATAATAATGGTCCCCGGCCGCATTGGAGACCTGCACCATGGGCGCATTGACGCAGGCCCCCAGGCATTCCACCTCTTCCCAGGTGAACTTGCCATCGGCGGACATCACGCCCTTTTCGCCAATGCGCCTTTTGCAGATTGTCTTGATCTTTTCCGCGCCGCGCAGCATGCACGGCGTCGTGCCGCAGACCTGAATCAGGTGCTCGCCCACCGGCGCCAGCTTGAACATGGTGTAAAAGGTGGCCACTTCCAGCACCCGGATCGGGGCCATGCCGAGGCGCTCGCCCACGGCCCGCATGGCCGGTTCCGACAGCCAGCCGCCATTGTCCTTTTGCGCAATCCACAACAGCGGAATCACCGCCGAACGCTCCTTGCCCTTGGGATATTTGGCAATCCAGGCCTTGACCTGCTTTTCCGCCTCTTTCGAGAACGCAAAGCTGTCCGGCTGTTCCTTCGCCAGATGACGCCCGCTCATCGGTCAATCTCCCCGAACACCACATCAAGGGAGCCGATAATGGCCGAGATGTCGGCCAGCATATGCCCCTTGTTCAGATGGTTCATGGCTTGAAGGTGGGCATAGCCGGGCGCCTTGATCTTGCACCGGTAGGGCCGGTTTGTGCCATCGGCGACCAGATAGACGCCGAACTCGCCCTTGGGCGCCTCGACGGCGCAGTACACCTCGCCTTCCGGCACATGGAAGCCCTCGGTAAAGAGCTTGAAATGGTGAATCAGCGCTTCCATGGAACGCTTCATTTCCGCCCGGCTGGGCGGCGCCACCTTGCCGGAGGTTTCCATGACCGGCCCGCGGGGCATTTTTTCCAGGCACTGGCGCATGATCTTGACCGATTCGCGCATTTCCGCCATGCGCACCAGATAACGGTCATA
>JALWUB010000491.1 GCA_026993275.1 Robiginitomaculum sp.
CGGTATGGGCAATGATCTCATGCCCGTTTTCCAGTTTGACGCGAAAGGTCGCGTTGGGCAGAAGCTCGGTCACTTCTCCCGGAAATTCCAAAAGTTCTTCCTTGGCCATGCAACTCCTCGATCAATGCGTTCAGGGCTTTGGCTGTTTTCTATAAGGCCAATCGGGCGCGCCGTCACCCTGTCAGCCCTGGATAATACCACGCTTGCGCAGGCGGGCGAGGTCAAGCTCGCCCATGCCGAGATATTCCTCCAGCACCCTGCCGGTATCGGCCCCCAGCCTGGGCGGCGCCGAGCGGGCCTGCACCGGTGTTGCCGACAGGCGCAGGGGCGAGGCGGGCACGCGCACCGGCTGTGCCAGATCCGCGCGCGTCATGGTGTCCACCATGGCACGCGCCTGCACCTGCGGCTCGGCCAGCGCCTGCACGGTCGTGTTGACCGGTCCGCAGGGCACACCGGCCGCGGCCAGGGCCTCGACCCAGCAGGCAATCGGCCGGGCAGCGATCAGCGGCGCCATCAGGCTTTCCAGGGCATCGCGATGCTCCACCCGGGCGGCATTGGTGGCAAAACGGGCATCGTGCTCCAGCCCTTCCAGGCCGATGGCGCCGCACAGGCGGTGAAATTGCGCATCATTTGCGACGGCGATGACCACCGGGCCATCCGAGGCGGCAAACACCTGATAAGGGGCGAGATTGGGATGCCGATTGCCCATGCGCTGCCCCGGCTGGCCGGTCAGCAAGGTGGCGGCGGCCTGGTTGGTCATGGCCGCGATCTGGCAATCGAGCAGGGAAATGTCGATATGCTGGCCCTCGCCACTGCTCCGCGCATGCCATAAGGCGGCCAGGATGGCGTTGGCGGCGTAAAGCCCGCTCAGCAGGTCGGAGATGGCCAGGCCCACCTTGACCGGCGGGCCGTCCGCCTCGCCGGTCACGCTCATCAGCCCGCTCATGGCCTGGATCACATAATCATAACCGGCGCGCTGGGCCAGCGGCCCGGTCTGGCCAAACCCGGTAATCGAGCAATAGACCAGTTTGGGATTGATCTGCCGGGCGCTGTCATAGTCGAGCCCGTAACGGGCCAGATGGCCGGTGCGGAAGTTCTCCACCATCACATCGCATTTTGCGATCAGCTGATGCACGATCTTGCAGCCCTCGGGCGTTGAAAAATCCACGCAGACAGAGGCCTTGTTGCGATTGGCCACCATGAAATAGGCCGAATCGCCGCGACCGCCTTCGCGGCCGTCATAAAAGGGCGGGCCCCACTGGCGGGTGTCATCGCCTGCGCCCGGGCGCTCGATCTTGATCACCTCCGCGCCCAGATCGGCCAGGGTCTGCGTTGCCCACGGCCCGGCCAGCACCCGTGAAAGATCCAGCACGCGCACGCCGTCAAGGGCGCCTTTGGTGCCCGTTTGCGTCATCTTCAGCCTCCACCAAAGTCAGCTTTGCGCTTTTGCGTGAAGGCGGCAAGCCCCCGGGCGAAATCCGGGCCATCAAAGAGCGCGGCAAACGCGGCGCGGGCCTGCGCCGCCAGCGCCATGTCACATGGCTCCAGCGCCTGCACCTGCGCCTTCATCGCCCTTTGCGTTTGTGCCGACAGGCGGGCCATGGCGCGGGCGTGCTGGCGCGCTTCGCGCAGGAAGGCTTCTGCATCCAGAAGGGTTTCGGCCAGCCCCCAGGCCAGTGCGTCTTTCGCCTCCAGCAGCCGTGCCGAAAACAGCAGGGCTTTCGCCCGCGCCGGGCCGATGGCGGCCACCAGCCGCGCGGTATCGGCCAGCGGATAGACCAGACCCAGCTTGGCCGGGGTCACCCCAAAACGCGCGGTCGGCGCCGCCAGGCGCAGATCACAGGCCAGTGCCAGCGCCAGTCCGGCACCAATGCACGGCCCCTCAATGGCGGCAATGACCGGGCCGGGAAATGCCGCCAGAGTGGCAAGCGCCGCGCCCATTTCGTCATGAAAGCGCAAGGCCTCATCCGGCTTGCCGGCCATCTGCCCCAGTTCGTGAATATCCGCCCCGGCGCAAAAGGCACCCGTCTGCCCGCCATGCACCAAAAGCACCCGCACGCCCGGATCATCTTGCGCCTCGCCCGCCAGCCCAGGCAGCGCCCGCCACATGGCCCGCGTCATGGCATTGCGTGCCTCGGGCCGGTCCAGCACCAGTTCGGCCACGGGGCCATCAATGGCCAGATGGATATGCGGTGTGCTCATGGGGTCAGCCTTGTGTCATCCTTCGCCTTTGCGCAGAGCCTGCCCCGGCCCTCGCTTGCGCAAGGCCAGGCTGGCTGGGGATGCGGGGCATTTGCGGGCTGGCAAACAGATGTCATGAAAACGCCTGCAGGCCGGTTTGCGCGCGGCCCAGGATCAGCGCGTGGATGTCGTGGGTGCCTTCATAGGTGTTCACCGTTTCCAGATTCACCATGTGGCGCATGACCTGGTATTCGTCCGAAATGCCATTGCCGCCGTGAATGTCGCGGGAGGTGCGGGCAATATCGAGGGCCTTGCCGCAATTGTTGCGTTTCATCAGGGAGATGGCCTCGGGAATATGGGCGCCCTCGTCGATCAGGCGGCCAAGGCGCAGCGCGCCCTGCAGCCCAAGGGCAATTTCGGTCTGCATGTCGGCGAGTTTCTTTTGCACCAGCTGGGTGGCGGC
>JALWUB010000492.1 GCA_026993275.1 Robiginitomaculum sp.
ATTTCTGCCAGGCGGCGGCCTGGCTCTTGCCCTGCATCCAGATGCCGACAAACACCAGCACCAGGGCAGCGAATATGGCGCCTATGCCCTCGGTCAGTTCGCGGCTGGCGCCGCTGATGGTGACAAAACGGCTGGCGGCATACCAGGTCAGCACCCCGGCCAGCAGCGCCACCACCCAGCCTGCATGGATATGGCGCTTGGCTTCGCCGCGTTCGGCCTTGTTGAGGAAGGACAGCATGGCGACAATGATCAGCAGCGCTTCAAGCCCTTCGCGCAGCAAGATGGTGAAGGCGGCCACAAAGCTGGCGGCCGTGCCGGTTTCGGAGCGCGCCAGCGCCGCATCGGCCTGCTGCAACAGCGCCTGCACCGTGGCGATCTGGCGCGCCACCGCATCGGCCGGCGCGCCCTTGGCGATCAGCGCGCGCAAGGCCACCATGGCGCTTTCGACCTTGCCCTTGAGCGACGCATCCTTGATCGCCAGCGCCGGCTCCACCGGCTCGAACCCGTCCAGATAGGCCGACAGCGCCAGCCGGGTGGCGCGCTGGCGCTCGCCCTGGCGATAGGCCTGCAGGGCTTGCACCAGGCGTTCATGCGCCGTTGCCAGCACCGTGTCCTTGCTGGTCCCCAGCACCTGCGGATTGCGGCGCAGATAGGCCATCAGCGCATCGGCCCGCTCCTGGCCAAGGTCTTGCGCCAGGCTTTCCCCGGTGGCCTGGGTCAGGGCATCCAGGTCGGAAAAGGTGTCATGAAGCGCGGGCGCATCGCGCCAGAGCGCCGCGCCCCTTTCGGCCAGCTCCTGCGGGTAGGCCAGCGTGCCCGTATAAAAGGCGAGGGCCCAGCGGTCAGATGAGGGCAGGTGCGCAAAGCCGGGCATGGCGGTGCCGTCCAGGCCGGAACTGATGACCTGAAACAGGCCGAACAGGCTGCGCTTGCGGGCGCGGGAGAGATCGGTGAAATCAATCGGCGGCGGTTGCAGGCCACGGGCCATGGGGCCATCGCCCCGGCCGCTCTTGCCATGACACATGGTGCAATTTTTCGCGTAAAGCGCCGCGCCGCGGGCCAGGTCTGGCGCCGTGGCCGGGGCCAGCGGCACCGGATAGGCCGCCAGCAGCGCATTGGCCAGCGCCCGCGCCTGCCGGGCGACCGTGGCCGGATCGGCCTTGGCGGCAATGGTATCGGCAAGCGCTTTGGCCTGGGCCACCAGCGCAGGACGCGCCTTTGCGGGCGGCAGGTTTTGCATGTCCCTGACCGCGGTGGCGGCAAACTCGGTCATTTCCGCATATTCATCCGGGTTGATGATGGCGCCGTTCCTGACCGCACCGGCATAGTCCACCGCCAGATAATCCAGCATGCGCCAGATGGTCTGGGGCTTGGCGCCCTGCGGCTCTGCCTGGGGCGCCGCCGTCGCCACACCAGTGGCCAGCAGGAACAGCGGCAACAGCACAAGCCGCAGCAACATCAAGCAAGAACGCATCATCATACCTATTTGGCCCATATGGTCTATTTTTGCGAATAGTTCGCAATTGCAGTGTTTACGCCTGCTGCCAAACGGGTCAAGGGCGCATGACAGCCCGGCCCTGCGGCGCAGCGCCGCAGGGTCTGCAAAAGCGCCAGATCAGGCATTCAAAGCCCCGGCTCGCCAGCGTGTTCCGGGTGGCGGGCCACATAATCCGCCTTGATCTGGCGCGAGGACTTGCGGCTGCCGTCATGGCACCAGCCGGGCTCGGCGAAGATATACAGCAAGCGCTGTTTCAGGCTCAGGCCCGGCCGGGTGATGTCCCGGAGAATCCCCGCATATTCATGGGTGGCGACGCGCAGCGGGTTGAACGTGCCCAGATTGCTGACCAGGCCATAGCGCGGCGGATCATCGCTGCGTTCGGCGACAAAGGTGCCGAACAGGCGGTCCCAGATGATGAACACGCCGGCATAATTGGCATCCAGATAGCGCGGGTTGCTGGCGTGGTGCACCCGGTGGTGCGAGGGGGTGTTCATGACCGCCTCGAACCAGCGCGGGCATTTATCGATGACCTCGGTATGGAACCAGAACTGGTAAATCAGGTTGAGGCCAAAGCAAAAACCGATCAGCAAGGGGTGAAAGCCCATCAGCGCAAGCGGCACATAAAGCAGGAAGGCGCCGGTGAGCAGGCCGGTCCAGGTCTGGCGCAGCGCCGTGGACAGGTTGTAATGCTGTGATGAATGGTGGATCACATGCGCCGCCCAGCCCCAGCGCGAGCGGTGGTAATAGCGGTGCGCCACATAATAGCTCAGGTCCACCAGCACGAAGCAGACCGCCCCCGTGACCCAGTTCACCGGCAGCTTGTAGGGCGCAAGGCGATAGGCCAGCATCAGGATGCCAAAGGAGATGAAGCCCAGAAGGCCGTCAATGATGCTGCTGCCCAGCCCCATGAACACGCTCGCCGCCGCATCGCGGGACTCATAGGCGCCGCCGCGGCGGGCAAAGCGGATATAGAGAATCTCCGCCAGGATGAGCACGATGAAGAGCGGCGCCGCCAGGGTGGTGACATTGATGTCCCGCAAGAACTCAGGCATGGGCCCGCCCCTCCTCTTGCGCACCGTTCAGCGCCGCGTGCAGGCGCGCCGCCTCGGCCTGGCGCGCCTGCACGCGGCGCTGAACGG
>JALWUB010000493.1 GCA_026993275.1 Robiginitomaculum sp.
TTCGCCTCCACCAGTTTGGCGCCGTGCTCTTCCAGATAGGTCTTGGCGCGCAGGCCGATATCGGCGGCCTTGACCTGATACTGGAACCATTGCTGCGCCCACAGGGTGGCATTTTGCCAATCCTTCCTGGCGGCGTACTCCTCGGACTTCTTCTTCGCGTCAGCCGCGAAGTTGAGCTGGTCGGTGGCGTCTTCCACCAGCGACACGACCGGCGGGAAGTCCTTGAAATTGCGCGCCGTGATATAGGCAACGACGCTGTCGATCACCCCTTGGGTCTGCACATTGGTGGCCAACTGCTTGGTGTAGTCCGCCTCGGTGTACTTGACGCCCTGGCTGGCCTTGCCGCCAGACGCCTTCATGCCCTTGGGCCGGACCAGCAGATAGCCTTCCATTTCCAGGTGCAGGGCCGAGCAGAACTCGGTGCAGTAATAGGGGTAAACGCCCGGCTTGCTGGCCACGAAGGTCGCCGAAGCGGTCTTGCCCGGCTCTACCGAGAGATTGATGGAGGTGTTGTTGATGGCAAACCCGTGGGTTTCGTCCTCGGCGCGCTCCACATTGGTGAAGTGCACCGACACCGTGTCGCCCTCTTCCACCTCGATGATTTCCGGGGTGATGTGCGAGCGGATCAGGGTGCCGTAAACGTCAACCTTGTTGCCGTTGCGGACGATCTTTTCGCGGCCCGGGCGGGTGCGGAACTCGGACTTTTCGTCGGTGCGGCTGTTCCAGCCTGTGGGATAGCGCACCCGCGGCTGCAGCTTGTCAGCCTTGATGGCGACCGCATAGTGCGGCTCGCCCAGCGGCACCGGCATGTCATAGAGCAATTGCATCTTGTCGCCGGAAATGTCGATCAGCTGGTGGTTTTGCGGGTGCAGCGGGCCGACCGGGTTGAAGCGGTCAATGGCCAGTTTGTTGAGCGACACCAGGTATTTGCCCTGCGGCGTTTCGGTGTCGCCTTCCATGCTCATCAGGTGGCCGACATTGTAGTGGATGTGGATCTGGTCGAGCACCTTGCCCTTGCAGTAATCCCACTTGGTGATCATCGAATCCACATAAATCGAGGTATAGACCACGCAGGGCTTGGAATCATACTGGCTGTGCAGCGGCCCGAGGCCGACCTCGACCTGGGTATGCAGGGCCTTCTGCATGTCCAGGATCGGAACGCCATACGGGTCCTTGCCGGCAAAGTCCTTGTGCGCGATCAGGCTCTTGATCTTGGCAAAGTCATAGACGCTGGCATGGGTGTCGAGCTTGCCGGAAACGACAATGTATTTGCCATCCGGGCTGACATCGACCCCGTGCGGGCTCTTGGCTTCGGGGATCAGGTAGAGAATGCCGTTCTTGATCGCCGTCTTCAGGGGGATCACCGGCATGCCGTTGATCGTCTTGGCCTTGCCGGCCGCCACCAGTTCGGCAGCCTTTTTCCAGTTGATCATGTGCAGAAAGTCGGTGTCCTTTTGCGAACAGCCGGCTTCAAATGGCGGGCGGCCCTTTTCGATGCCGCCGACATAGCGTTCCGAGCAGAACGAGTTGGTGAACGACCAGCCATCGGAATCGAGCTTGCCGAAATCCGACAAATCCTGGCTGTAGGGCGGCAATTCGACGGAGAACGAGTTTTCCGGCTCGATGCGGCCGGTTTCCTTGTTGAACTTCCAATAGGTGACCAGGCCGCGGTATTTCTTGTTGAAGTCGGACAGCGGCGCATATTTGCCGTCCAGCGGCGACGGATATTGCGAGGCCTCGATCACATAATCGGTATTGGGCGAGACAAAGGCGCCGCCGTGCTCGGAGTGCATGACCGGGTTGACGACAATCTGCTTGGTTTCAAAGTCCTTCAGGTCGATGACCGCCAGGCGCGGATTGTTCTTGTCGTTGATGAACAGGTATTTGCCGTCATACTTGCCATCGGTTTCCGACAGCGCCGGGTGGTGGGTGTCGCCAAAGAGAATGTCCTTGCCATTGATTCGCCCCCCGGCCAGCACCTTCTTGGACTCATCATCAAAGCCATAACCCTGCCAGGGCTCGGGCGTGAACACGGCGATGAACTTGAGGATGCGCATGGAGGGAATGCCATAGACCATCACATCCCCGCTCTGGCCGCCAGAGCTGAACGCCAGAAACTCGTCGCGCCCGCCGGTCGGCGTATAGGTCTTGGCCGCGGCCAGCACATCCTTGTCGGTCAGACCGCGCGCTTTCATCACGTCTTGCAGCGTATCGGCACCAAAGGCCGCGCCCGAGGCGGCCAGGGACAGGGCCGCGGCGGCCGAGCCCGTCAACAGGTGTTTTGCTAGTGTTCGCATGGGATTCCCCTTCTTCACAGGACACAGTTCTGGCATCCAGACAGCCATAACCAGGTTGGTGATCTCGCAATAAGTCAGGCGGACGTGCGGCCCGCTATGGCAGCAAACCTAGACCGGCCCGGCCGGGGGCGACTTGACTTAAGTCAAGGCATGGCGGCAAAAGGCGCGGTATTCCGTCGCATGCCGCGATCAGCAGGAAAGCACCTATCATCATGTATTCATTGAATAAAAACACATTATGGGCGGGTTTTGCCCTGCCGGTGCTTATCTTGGCCCTGGCCAGTTGTTCTCCCCGGAGCGCCGACACGCCCGCGGCCGGAAAGAGCGCCAAAACC
>JALWUB010000494.1:0-2369 GCA_026993275.1 Robiginitomaculum sp.
TGCCGTCGCCCTGCAGCGCAAGGTGCTCAAGCACCCGGAACTGATCGGCACAACGATCCGGTTTGACGGGCCGCTTTCCGATGATCTGGACCTTTATCTGAAAGGCGAGGTGACGCCGCGGCACGCCCTGCCCGGCACGGGCGTGTTGCACGCCAGCCGCGCTGCAGATGGCCTGCTGGTCTTCAAGGGCACGCCGGGCGCCTTTGCCCGGGCCCTGGAGCGCGCGCGCCAGGACCGGCTTGCCCGCGCCGCGGCGTTGCAAAAGCGCGCCCAACTCTTGCTGAAGGGTGCGGACAAGGCCGCGCCGCAAATCGCCGCGGCCCGGCGCAGCAAGAGCAAGGCCCTGCTGGCGCAAGCGCAGGCCTTGCGCCAGGGCATTGCCGGCAAGACCCTGAATCTGGGCAGGGAGGATGCCTCGGTGCTGCTGCGCTTTCATGGCGGCATGATCAAGGCGGCGCAGCTGTCGGATACGATCTTGCGCGGCACGGCGCTGGTGCAGCCGCAAAACCTGGAGCCATCCCCGGACTGGGGCCTGCTGGTGCTCGACCTGCCCGAACAGGCGCGCCGGGTGTCCGACCTGCAGGCGGCATGGGCGCAAAGCCTGCTGGCGCGCGGCTATGTGAAGCGGGTGTTCAACACCATCTTTTTCACCCATGCGGATTCGCGCGAGCCGGAACTGGCCGGTATTGCCGGGGCCTTCGTCGGCTCGCTGCTGACCTTGCTGGTGACCATGCTGGCGGCGGTGCCGGTGGGCATTGGCGCGGCCATCTATCTTGAAGAGTTCGCCCCCAGGAACCGGCTGACCAGCTTTATCGAGGTCAATATCAACAATCTGGCGGCGGTGCCGTCGATCATTTTCGGCCTGCTGGGGCTGGCGGTGTTTCTGAACGCCTTTCATCTGCCGCGCTCGGCCCCCATTGTTGGCGGCCTGGTGCTGGCGCTGATGACCCTGCCGGTGGTCATCATTGCCGCGCGCGCCGCGATTGCCGCGGTGCCGCCCTCCATTCGCGAGGCGGCGCTGGGCATTGGCGCCTCCAGGACCCAGACCGTGTTTGACCATGTCCTGCCCCTGGCGGCGCCCGGGATCCTGACCGGCGCCATCATTGGCCTGGCGCGGGCGCTGGGCGAAACCGCGCCCTTGCTGATGATCGGCATGGTCGCCTTTATCGCCGACATTCCCAAATCGCTGACGGCGCCGTCCACGGTCATGCCGGTGCAGGTCTATCTGTGGGCCAGCAGCGCCGAGCGCGCCTGGGAATCGCGCACCGCGGCGGCGATTATCGTCTTGCTGGCGCTGATGATTGTGCTCAATCTCGCCGCCGTGATCTTGCGCAACAAATTTGAACGCAGGTGGTAGTCCCGTGACCCTGAACGAGCAAACAGACAACACGCCCGCCGCGGGCAACACGCCGCCCAAGGTGCAGGCGCGCAATGTCAATGTATTTTACGGCACCAAACAGGCGCTGTTTGATGTCAGCCTGGACATTCCCGACCGGTCCGTGACCTCCTTCATTGGCCCGTCCGGCTGTGGCAAGTCCACCTTCCTGCGCTGCATCAACCGCATGAACGATACCATCGACACATGCCGGGTCGAGGGCGATATCCGCCTTGACGGCAAGGACATCTATGCGCGCGATGTGGACCCGGTGATCCTGCGCGCCAGCGTCGGCATGGTCTTTCAAAAGCCCAATCCCTTCCCCAAATCCATTTATGACAATGTCGCCTATGGCCCGCGCATTCACGGCCTGGCGGCAGGTCCGCAAGAGCTTGACGCCATCGTCGAGACCTCGCTGCGCCGCGCCGGATTGTGGGACGAGGTCGCCGACCGGCTGGCCGGGCCCGGCACCTCCCTGTCCGGCGGCCAGCAGCAGCGCCTGGTGATTGCCCGCGCCATTGCGGTGAGCCCGGAAGTGATCCTGATGGACGAGCCCTGCTCGGCCCTGGACCCCATCGCCACCGCCAAGATCGAGGAGCTGATTGATGATCTGCGCAACAATTACTGCATCATCATGGTCACCCATTCCATGGCCCAGGCGGCGCGGGTGTCGCAGCGCACGGCATTTTTCCACCTGGGCACGCTGGTCGAGACCGGGCCGACGGAACAGATTTTCACCAACCCCCTGGACACCCGCACCCAGGATTACATCACCGGACGCTTTGGTTAGGCCTGCACCATGACAGAACACATAGTCAAATCCTTCGATGACGAACTGGACGAACTGAGCGCCGAGGTGGTGCGCATGGGCGGGCTGGCCGAGCATTTGCTCAATGACGCCCTCAAGGCGGTGCTCAGCCGCGATGATGCGCTGGCGCGCGAGGTGATTGCCCGCGACCGCGAGATCGACGCCCTGCAAATGGACCTGGAGCGG
>JALWUB010000494.1:2379-2629 GCA_026993275.1 Robiginitomaculum sp.
CCGCCCATGCCGCTGACCCGCAGCGTGCACCGCATGGGCCATGCGGTCAGCCTCATGCTGAAGGACGTGCTCGACGCCTATACCGCGGGCGATGTGGATCTGGCCATTGACGTATGGCGCCGCGACGAGGAGATCGACGCCCATTACAACAGCCTGTTCCGCGAACTGCTGACCTATATGATGGAGGATGCGCACACCATCACCATGTGCACGCATTTGCTGTTCATGGCCAAGAATCTCGAGCGCATTG
>JALWUB010000495.1 GCA_026993275.1 Robiginitomaculum sp.
GCCACCGGGCGCTGCAAGGCCCAGGGCAGCAGGCCTTCGCGGAACTCGGTCACCTGCTGGCCTTCCTTCAGCACGATGGCATCCTTGCCGATCAGGTCGATGCGGCTGACATGGCTGTCCAGATTGACCCGCACCATGGGCCAGTTGAGCCGGGCGGCGACCTGTTCGATATGGGTGGACTTGCCGGTGCCGTGATAGCCCTGGACCATCACCCGGCGGTTGTGGGCAAAACCGGCCAGAATGGCGCGCGTGGTCAGCGGGTCGAAGCGGTAGGCCGGATCCAGGTCGGGCACAAATTCACTGGGCTTGGAAAACGCCGGAACCTTCTGATCACTTTCAAAGCCAAAGGTCTGGGCAACGGAAACTTCGGTATCGGGCTCCCAGAGCGGAAACGCGGCATCATGATCTGACATGGGCAAACTCATCCTTGATTTTACCTCTTCTATGCGCCAGCACAGGCGGCGCTTCAAGCCAGCCTGGCAGTTTTGAGGATCTGGTAGGCCTGGACCACCTGCTGCAGGCGCTCTTCGCAAGAGCGGTCGCCCTTGTTGGCATCCGGGTGAAAGGTCTTCACCAGCTTCAGATAGCGTGCCCGGATGGCCTTGGGCCCGGCATCATAATCCAGGCCGAGGCTGTCCATGGCCAGGCTTTGCAAGCGGCCCAGGCGGCGCTTGGGCGCATCCGTCTGGGCAAAGGCGGCCTCGCCCATCAGCCCGAACGGGTCGGCAAAGCGCGCCGAGGCGCTGCCGGCACGGCCCTGGCCGGCAACATGGCGGTTCATTTTCCAGGTCGGGCGGTGGCCTGTCGCCTGACCCTCCTGATACGCGCGCACGGCGGCTTCGTTCATGCCATGAAAAAAGTTCCAGGTCTTGTTGTATTGCGCCGCGTGTTTGCGGCAAAACCAGAAAAACTCGCCCAGCCGCTCCGGCGATTGCGGCGCCCTGCAATCGCCCCTGGCGGTGCAGCCATCCCATTCGCAAGCGCGCTCGCCCGCCCTGGCCTTGTCCCCGCCTGGGGGCTTGACCCGGATGTCAAAAAACTTCGGGCGGTATTCAAAATCGTCGCTCATAATGCCATCTTATGCGAAAGCTTTGACAAAACGTCTATCAGGGAACGCATATGCATATGGGGACGATGGCGCAAAAAATTGAGGCAAAACTGCGCTCTGCCTTTGATCCGGTGCAGCTGCATGTGCGCGACGTCTCCGCCCGCCATGCCGGCCATGCGGGCGCACGCCCCGGTGGCAATACCCATTTCGAGGTGGAGATTGCAGCCGCCGCCTTTGACGGCCTGCCGCGCATCGCCATGCACCGCGCGGTGATGACGGCGCTGGAAGAGGAATTCGCCGATACCCTGCATGCGCTCTCCATCAAGGCGCGCGGAGCGGAATAAACGCAGGTTGCCGGCCTCGCCTTAAAGTCTGCCGCACATGCGGCAAAACGCATCATGGCCCTGTGGCGGAGTGGTTACGCAGAGGACTGCAAATCCTTGCACCCCGGTTCGATTCCGGGCGGGGCCTCCAGTTTACCGCCTGACGGCACGCGCTGCCCTCCCGCGCCATGCAGGCCCTCCAGCCTCCCCCCTTCCCGGCCTGCGCCGGATCAGGCTCTGAGTGAAATTGAAGGACAAGCGTCATCTTCCCCCGCCTGCGGGGGAAGGGACCGCGCAGCGGCCAAGGGGGGAGAGCGGCCATGCCTGCCCCCTCCGAGCGCTGTACGCCTACCCCCGTGAACGGGAGAGGAAAAGGCCCTGCTGGGTGAAAAGGCAGGACATCCTCCATGGTTCGATATTGCTCACCATGAGGGTGCTGGCGCATGGCTCCGCCTCATCCTGAGCGAAGTCGAAGGATGAAGGCAGCACCCTCGCCTTTCGACAAGCTCAAGGTGAGGGTGAAGGCCGCATGGCTTGGGTCATGGCCTGCATGTCCTGTTTTTTGGTTTGACCAAGCCATGGGGCAGGCCATGTGCAGGCCAGTTTTGAAGCCCTGAACACCAGTTCCGGACACTTTCAAACCAGAACCGGTGAATAAGCAAACCATTTCAAGCCATTTCGGGCCACTTCGCACGGGGATAAGCCTGAGCCTGTCCCCGCAAGGGCAGAGGGATGGATAATCAAGCTATGCGGGGCTCTCAACAAGGACTCTGCAAGAACGAATGAGATTGTGAATCAAGACCCCACAAGGCCTTGCGCCCCTTCAGGGCCGCAAGGAATGCCTCTGTGCGTGCACCACACCCCCCTGAAAGCCCTTTTGTGAATCTCCAAACGCACCACTGTCTCGCGGATAAACGGCAAAAGGGTTTGGCAGCCACTCTAGGCGTGATGTCCAAGGCTACAGTCCCAGCACTTGCAGGGCCTGGGCGGGGGTTTTTGCCTGCAAGGCCAGATCAAGCACGGTGGGCGGGGTAAAGCCCTCGTCAATGGTGTGGCGGAGCAGGTCAAAGAATGGCTGCCAATAGCCATCGGGGTCCAGAAACACGGTTTTCATGGGGAACAGGCCAAGATTGGCCCAGCTCAGCACCTCGACCACCTCTTCGAGCGTGCCGATGCCGCCAGGCAGCACCACGAAGCCGGCGCTTTCCAGCGCCATGCGGGCCTTGCGCTCGTGCAGGGTATCGACGATTTCAAGGGTGCAATCATCAAAGGCAACCTCGTCGGTCGCCAGAAACCCCGGGATGATGCCCAGCACCTCGGCGCCCTCGCGGCGCGCCGCCCGGGCAGCAATGCCCATCAGGCCAATGCCGCCGCCGCCATAGACCATGCGCAGGCCGCGGGCGGCAATTTCGCGGCCCATTTCATCGGCCAGAAGGGCGTGGGCGGGGGAAACTCCATCGCGGGAGCCGCAAAAGATACAGACTGATCGCTGTTTGGGCATGGCCGGAACCTCATTTTGGTCATAACATGGGTATTTGCTTTTTATCACCAGATGGACGTAATCTGATTCTGTTCTAAAGGAAGGCATGCCATGTCTGCAATGCGCGGGTTTCTTATTGCTGCACTGGTCACGGCTGTGGCGGCGCTTGGTTTTATCATCGTCTCCCGCCATGGCGGCAAGCCCAAGGCGCCCGCCAGCCCCGCGCCGCAGGCGCAGCAGAGCGAAACCAGCCAGGGCGCGCAGCTGGGCCCCAGTTTCGATATAGTGCGCATCGATCCGCGCGGCACCGCCGTCATTGCCGGGCGGGCCGAGCCCGGTGCCCGCATCACCCTGCTCGCCAATGGCAAGAGCATTGCCAGCACCAGGGCGGGCGGCAATGGCGACTGGACCATCATCCTCAATGACCCGCTGGAGCCCGGCGCCATGGAACTGACCCTGACCATGGAAGGCCAGGATGGCCGCGTGGTGCGCTCTGACCAGGTCGTGGTGGTCTCCATCCCCCATAACCGCAGCAAGCGGCCCCTGGTGGTGCTGGGCCGCCCGGGCGGCGCCAGCCAGGTCTTGCAGAGCCCTGACGATGACAAGAACAGCGGCCCGCTGGTGCTCGAAGCGGTGGATTATGACAAGGCTGGCGGCGTGGTGTTTTCCGGGCGTGCCCTGCCCGGCTCCGGTGTGCGCGTGCTCGCCAATGGCCATTTGCTGGGCCAGACACGGGCCAATGAGCAGGGGCGCTGGATCCTGCAGGGCATTCCCCCGCTCGAGCCCGGTGTCTACAATTTGCAGATCGACCAGGTCGGCCCGGACGGCCATGTCACCGCAGTCATTGCCCTGCCATTCAAGATGGCCACCCCGCAATCCATCGCCGACGCACCGCCAGGGTCGGTGATCGTCCAGCCGGGCAACTCACTGTGGCGCATCGCCCGGCGGCTTTATGGCTCGGGCTGGCAATACACGGTCATCTACCGCGCCAATGCCAGCAAGATCAGGGATCCGGACCTGATCTATCCCGGCCAGGTGTTTTCCATCCCTGAAGGCAGCGCCACCAAGGAAGGCTGACATGCGGAGGGCAGCGGCGGGCTTGCGCCCGCGCCGCAACCGCTTACCTGTTGAGCCATGAACGCTGCACACGGCCACAGCCCGGATGACGACGCCATTGCCTCCGGCGATGGCAGCCTGAAAAGGGCGCTCAGCCGGGTGTTCGCCCTGCTCGGCCGCCCGGAGCTGAAACGCCAGCGGCCCTTGATGGCGCTGGCCATTGTGGTCACCCTTGCGGCCAAGGGGTTTTCGGTGGCCTCGCCGGTGTTCTTCGGCGATGCGGTCAATGTGGTTGCCAGGGGCCAGGCCGCAGCCTCCGCCGGCGTCCTGGTGCTGCTGCTGGCGCTGTGGGCGCTCAGCCGCTTTGCCGCGCAGGGCCTGCCGCAAGTGCGCACCCTGTTCTTCGCCCCGGTGAGCCAGGAAGCACAGCGCCTGGCCGCGGTCGAGGCCTTTGCCCATGCCAGCAAGCTGTCCTTGCAGTTTCATCTGACGCGGCGTGCCGGGGCGCTCAACCGGGTGATCGAGCGCGGCGCTGCGGCGATTGACTTTCTGTTGCGCTTTCTGGTCTTCAACATTGTGCCAACCCTGATCGAGCTGGTGCTGGCGGCGGCAGTGCTGGCGCTGCGCTATGGCCCGGCCTTTGCCCTGATCGCCGTGGCCACCGTGGCGGCCTATACGGTTTTCACCCTGCGCATTACCGAATGGCGGGTGCGCCAGCGCCGCGAGATGAACACGGTGGACGCAGACATGCGCGCCAGCATTGTCGACTCGCTGACCAATTTCGAGACCGTCAAGGCCTTCGCCGCCGAGGACCGCGAAGCCGCAAAATACGGGCAGACCCTGCGCCGTTACAACGAAAAATACGTTGCCGTGGTGCGCTCGCTGGCCGTGCTCAATGGCGGCCAGGAACTGATCATGAGCGCCGGGGTATTCGCCGCCGCGCTGGCGGCCGGACTTGGCGCACTCAGCGGCCGCCTCGAGATTGGAGACATGGCGGCGGTGGTGCTGATCCTGATGAACATTTTCCGCCCGCTGGGCATTCTGGGCTTTGCCTGGCGCGAGATCAAACAGGGCGCGGTGGATCTGGAAAAGCTGGACGGCCTGATGGCCATGCGCCCCGGCATTGCCGACGCGCCAGATGCCAGGCCCCTGGTGCTCAAGGGCGGCGCAGTGCGTTTCGAGCATGTCGCCTTTACCCATCAGGGGCGCGAAAGCGGCCTGAAGGATGTCAGTTTCACGGTCAGGCCAGGCAGCCGCATCGGCATTGCCGGGCCCAGCGGCGCCGGAAAATCAACCATCTTGCGGCTGCTGTTCCGTTTCTTCGATCCGCAAGGCGGGCGCATTCTGATCGATGGGCAGGACCTGCGCAGCGTCACCCAGCGCTCATTGCGCGAGGCGCTGGCCCTGGTGCCGCAAGACGTGGCCCTGTTCAACGACACCATACGCGCCAACATCGCCTATGCCTGCCCCGGGGCCACGGATGACGAGATCTGGCAGGCGGCGGAGCGGGCGCATCTGGGCGCGTTTCTGCGCAGCCTGCCGCAAGGGCTGCAAACCCGCGTCGGCGAGCGCGGCCTGAAGCTGTCCGGCGGCGAGAAACAGCGCGTCGGCATCGCCCGGGCAATCCTGAAAGACCCGGCCATTCTGGTGCTCGACGAAGCCACCTCCAGCCTTGACAGCGAAACCGAAAGCGAGGTGCAGGCGGCGCTGAACGAGGCGGCGCGCGGGCGCACCACCCTGACCATCGCGCACCGGCTCTCGACCATTGCCGATGCAGACCAGATCGTGGTCATTGACGGGGGCCGCATCGTCGAGCGCGGCACACATGAGGCCCTGCTCGCACGCAATGGCCTCTATGCGCGCATGTGGCGGCGGCAGGCCGAAAGCCAGGGCAGCGGAGCCAGGATTTAGGCCATGATTTAGACCAAGAGTTCAGGTGCGAGAGCGCGCAGGCATCAAGAGAATGATGGCGAGCGCGATCAGGAAGGGCACGACCCGCTCGACCCAGTCACCGGGCGCATTGGGCTGCACATAGAACAGCACGGTCAGCGCAAAGCCGGTGAGCATGGCGGCAATGACTCCCGCCGGACGGGCCGGACGGCGCAGCGCCATGGCGATGACCGGCGGGCCAAAGGCGGCACCCAGCGCCGACCAGGCGAACAGCACGCGCCCATAAATACTGGCGGGCAGAGCCAGGGTCAGCACCACCGCGCCGAGGCACAGCGCCGCCGTGGTCAGGCGCGACACCAGCAAGGCGTGGCCCGCAAAGCGCCGCGCCAGGCCCAGATCATGGGCGGCAGCAGAGCCCGCCACCAGCAACAGGCTGTCGGCGGTGGACATGATCGCCGACAACACCGCAGCCAGCACAATGCCAGCAAAAACGGCAGGAAGCACCGCATTGGCGAGGGCGAAAAACACGCCCTCCGCCTGCCCATCCGCGGGCTCGATCAGCGCCCGCGCCGCCAGCCCCAGGATCGCCATGGAAGTGAACACCAGCACGGCCCAGCCAAGCGCCATAACAAACCCGCGGCGAATATCGCGCGCATCGTCAATGGCCATCAGCCGGGTCAGCAATTGCGGCTGGCCCGCCGGGCCAATGCCGATGCCGAGCGAGCCGATGATGAAGCCCGCCCCTGCCAGCAGGCCCGCCGGCGGCGCAGGCAAGGCAGGCCGGGCCTGCGCCAGCGTGTGCACAAAGGCGCCGGGGCCGCCCAGCGCGGCAATGGCGGCAAGGGGCAGGATCAGCGCCACCAGCGCCATCAGCGCCGCCTGCACCGCATCGGTGACGCTGACGGCCCAGAAACCGCCAAACCAGGTGTAGAGCAGGATCACCAGCGCGCCAGTGATGACGCCCCAGCGCATGGGCAGCCCAAAGGCACTGGCAAAGGCGGTGCCTGCGCCCTGAAACTGCCCGGCAATGTAGAATGAGAACGAAAACAGGATCATCAATGCGGCCAGCCAGACGATGGCCTGCCGCGCCCGGCCGCTGCTGCCCAGTGCCAGATAATCGACCAGGGTGACCAGATCGTGCGCGCCCGCGGCACGGCGCAGGCCGGGGCCGATCAAGAGCCAGACAATGGCGTAACCGGCCCAGACCCCGGGCAGAATCCACAAGGCCCGCACCCCGGTGGTGTAGACATAGCCGGTCAGCCCCAGCAACACCCAGGCCGAGGATGAACTGGCGCCATAGGACATGGCGGTGATGAACGGGCCGACCCGGCGCCCGCCAAGGAAGAAGTCGCGCTCATTGCGCGTGCGCCGCCGTGCCCACAAACCGATGCCCAGCAAGAGGGCCTGGTAGAGGACGAGGGTTGCAAGGGTGATGGCGCTGTGAGTCATGCACATGCCCTGTCCGGACCGGACCCCCGCCGGGGAAGCAGGAAGGCCCGCCGCGCCATTGCCGTCGCAAGCTCTGCCCGGGTGTAATGGGGGCGCAGAAAATCACCACTGAACAGGTCCGGATTGTGGCGGCGGAAGCCGGACCAGCTTCTGGCGGGCATGGCAAGGCGGCGGGCATTGATGATGGCAAGACTGGCGATGGTAATGGTCTCGTGATATTTTTGCGGCTTTCCGTAAAGGCGGGTCAGCGCCTTCAAGGCGTCGCAATACATGGGGATGGCATGTGCCAGGCCCTGCTCTTGCAGCAGCAAGAAGGCTGCCCGGACATGGCTTTCGTGGTCAAAGTCCGCTTCCGGCAAAGTGGCATCCAGGAAGGCCCGAAGAAACGCACTATCGGTCATGGTCATCGTCAAGCCCATGACTATCCTGCGCACCAAGGTCAAGGCCATAGGCCTCTTTCAGCTTGGCGATGACATTCAGGGTCTGTGGGGAGAAGGGCGCTTTGCCCTCGAAAGCATGCAAAGCCATGCCCTCGACAAGATCACCAAGGGTCACGTCAAGATATTCTGCCAAGGCCTTCAGAACTTTCAGGGTTCGCCGTTCCAGGCGCAGGCCGGTTTGCACGCGTGTCACGGATTTCTTGGTTACCATGTTATCTTGGTAACACACAAAGCCTGAAATGGCAAATGCGTATTGGCACCATCTATTGCGCCGTCCAGCCGCCATCGACGGGCAGCATGGCGCCATTGACCGAGGCCCCTTGCGGCGAGACCAGATAGAGCAGCAAGCCCGCCAGCTCCGCGCAGGTGACAAAGCGCCGGGTGGGCTGCGCCGCCAGCATGACAGTGCGCACGACCTCTTCTTCAGACAGGCCGCGGGCCCTGGCCGTGGGCGCAATCTGCGCTTCCACCAGAGGGGTTTTGACATAGCCGGGGCAGATGGCATTGCAGGTGATGCCGTGCTCGGCCACCTCCAGCGCCACCGTCTTGGTCAGCCCCGCCAGGCCGTGCTTGGCCGCCACATAGGCGGATTTGAAGGGCGAGGCCACCAGCGCATGGGCCGAGGCCATGTTGACAATGCGGCCATGCCTGCGCGCCTTCATCAGCGGCACGGCGGCGCGGATGAGATGAAAGGCGGAGGACAGGTTGACGGCCACAATGGCGTCCCATTTTTCCACCGGGAAATCTTCCACCGGGGCGACATGCTGGATCCCCGCATTGGGCACCAGGACGTCAAGACGGCCAAACGCATCATGGGTCCTGGCGACAAGATCAGCTATTTCGCCGGGCCGGGTCATGTCCGCACCGTCAAAATAGACGGGCACGTCATGCTCTTGCGCAAGGCGCTGGCGCGTCTGCTCAATCTCTTCCGCATTGCCAAGACCGTTGAGCATGACCGCGGCGCCCGCACCGGCGAGCGCTTCGGCCAGGGCCAGGCCAATGCCGCTGGTGGAGCCCGTGACCAGCGCCGCACGGCCCGCAAGGGGTCTGTCTGCGCCCATCTCAGGCGGCCTTCCTGGCCGGTTGCGGACGGGTGAACAGGGGCCGCTCCGGCGTCGAGCCCTGCGCATCGAAGCGGTAGCCGGCCAGGTCAAAGTCTTTCAGCCGGGACGGATCATCAACGCGGTTCCTGATGATCCAGCGGGCCATCAGCCCGCGCGCCGGCTTGGCGAACACCGCCAGGGTGCGCGCCTGGCCATCCTTGATTTCCTTGAACACCGGACTGATGACAGGCAGGCCCAGCGCCTTTTGATCGACGCTCCTGAAATATTCCTGAGACGCCAGATTGAGCACCACCGGCGTGCCGGTCATGTGCGCGCGCAAGGTTTCGGCAATGCGGCTGCCCCAGAAATCATAAAGGTCCTCGCCGCGCGGCGTTTTCAGCTTGCGGCCCATTTCCAGCCGGTAAGGCTGCATCAGGTCAAGCGGGCGCAGAACGCCGTAAAGCCCGGACAAGATCCGCACATGATCCTGCGCAAAGGCCAGGTCATCCGCATCCAGGCTGGCCGCATCCAGGCCGCGATAGACATCACCGGCAAAACTCAATACCGCAGGCGCGCCCAGTTCCGGGTGATCCAGGTCCAGCGCCGCAAAACGCGCATGGGTCAGTTCGGCCAGGGAATCGGACACCCCCATAAGCTGCCGGATCTGCGCGCGGCTGAGGGTTTTGGCGATCCTGGCGAGTGTCTTGGCCTCATCCAGCAAGACCGGATGCGTGGACCGCACCCCCGGCGGCGCCTGGCGGACGGTGATTTTCTTGGCGGGTGACAGCAGGGTCAGCATGGGAATTCCTTTCCAGAACAGCATGTAATGGGAAATCCCGGGGCGTGCAATCGGCAGGCAAAAAAACACCCCGCAAAACCATGAGGCTTGCGGGGTGTTAAGTTGCAATACCGGCGGGCTCGTCAACCGCGCAAGGCGCGCCGTTCGCGGCGGGCATGGCGGCGCACCACGGTGCTGCTGCGCCAGGGCATGTGCGACGGCTCCGGATGGCCCAGATTGGCGGCCGGCTTGATCGCTGTGTCCAGGCTCTGGCAATTCAGGCCCAGGGACTCGAGATAATCATGCACGCTGGCCGTGGGCTTTACAGGGCGGACCCCGGCATTGCGGCGCACCCGGGCCAGAGCGTTGTCAATCATGGCGCCTGCATCAATACGGGCAAGGGCTTCTGCGACAGACATGGCGTTTTCCTTTGTGTTGGCGTTTCTCATCATGTTGCAGAGGGAATATGGCGCCTGGCCTGCGCTATGAGAACAGACAGCAAGGCGGGAGAGATATGCGAAAATGCATGGCTTGAGGAGCGGGTGCGCTGGCCGCAATGAAAAACCCCGGCACGGAGGCCGGGGTTCATGCAAATATGGCAAACGAATGCCGCATGGCGCTTTGGAGAGCAGAGCCAGGCCCTGCTCTCCTCAATACAGTCTAATTGATATCCACCTTCAGTTCGATGCCGATGATGCGGCCCTTGTTGAGCGGCGCGAACGAGCCGCCGCCAAGCGTGGCCGGCAATTGCGTATCGCCGCCATGAGTCACTTCATTGAGCAGATTCTTGCCATACAGCGCGATGGTCACATTGTTCTCGGTGGTAAAGCCGAGATTGAAGTCAAGGACATCGGCGCCGTTCAACTCGCCCAGATTGTTGTCGGTGTAGAAC
>JALWUB010000496.1 GCA_026993275.1 Robiginitomaculum sp.
GCCAAACAGCAGAATCGGCAGGCCGTCTTCCTGCAGGGACAGGAATTTGGCACCGCCAGTGGAAAGCGGCATGCCGCGCACGGCAATGTTGGAATTGCCGCCGCCGGCGGAGGATTCAGAACGAATGCCCGGCAGATAACGGAAAATCTCGGACGTGCCGCGCGGCGCGTTGTCCTCTATGGTTTCATAATCCAGGACACTGACCGAAATGCTGGTGTGCAGCTTGTTGCCAGCCTTGACGACGCCGGTAACGATGATCTCGTCCTCGCGTTCCTTATTGTCCTGGCTGTCCGTGTTCTGCGCCAGCGCCATGGATGGCAGGCTGAGCGCCACGGTGCACAGTAACATTTTGCGGAATGATGCGTTTTTCATGAGTCTCTCCCCTCGGTTCTGGCCAGCAAGCGCCAGAGCTCCTCTTGTGGATGATACGTTAGGTCAAGATGCAATCGATTGCAAGATAATTTTTGCGGGCACGCAAAACCCATGAAACTGTATGGAGAAAAAGGAAAACAGGCCGCGCCGGTTTTTATTTGCAATCGTTTGCGTCTTGGCCCATTCTGCCTGCCATTGCGCCAGACGCAGCACGGGGAGGAGCGACATGGACGGGCAGCATTTCAGTCTGCATTTCATTGATCTGGCCGTGATCGGCCTGTATCTGGCCGGGATGGTCACGATCGGGTTGTGGCTGTCCGGCAAAAGCCACAGCGCCAAGGACTATTTTCTGGCCGGGCGCTCCATGACCTGGCCGGTCATCGGCTTTTCCCTGTTTGCCTCCAACATTTCCAGCACCACCCTGGTGGGGCTGGCGGGCGATGCCTATGCCACCGGCATATCGGTGTTCAATTACGAGTGGATGGCGGTCTTCATCCTGGTCTTTTATGCCGTGTTCATTCTGCCGCAGGTGCTGCGCTCGCAAGTGTTCACCATGCCCGAATACCTGCAAAAGCGTTTTGATGGCCGCATCCGCACCTATTTTGCCGCCCTGACCCTGTTTCTCAACATTGTTGTGGATACTGCCGCCACGCTTTATGCCGGCGGGCTGATCCTGCAACTGATCTTTCCGGCCATTCCCATGTGGCAAATGATTGCGGCGCTGGCGCTGGTGGCCGGGCTTTATACCGTGCTCGGCGGCTTGTCGGCGGTGATGATTACCGATGTCATCCAGGCCGTGCTGCTGATCATCGGCTCTGTCACCATCACCGCCTTTGCCTATGCCAAGGCCGGGGGCTGGAGCGGCATTGCCGGGCAGGTGGATGCGGCGCATTTGTCGCTGATCCGGCCCCTTGGCGACGCCGGGGTGCCCTGGCTTGGCCTGCTCACCGGAGTGCCGCTGCTGGGGTTTTATTTCTGGTGCACCAACCAGTTCATGGTGCAGCGCATATTGAGCGCCAAATCCATAGATCAGGGGCGCTGGGGCGCCCTGTTCGCCGGGTTCTTGAAATTGCCGGTCTTGTTCATCATGGTGCTGCCAGGCACCATGGCAATTCTGCTCTATCCCGATTTGCCGCGCGCCGACCTGGTCTATCCGACCCTGATGTTTGATTTGCTGCCAGCAGGCATGCTGGGCCTGGTCATTGCCGGCTTTCTGGCCGCCTTGATGTCCCAGATTGATTCCACCCTGAACTCCGCCTCGACCCTGGTCACCATGGACTTCATCCGCCGCTGGAAGCCGGACCTGACGAGCACGCAATTGATGAATTACGGACGCATCACCACCGTCGTGTTCATGGTCATCGCTGTCGCCTGGGCGCCGCAGATCGCCAATTTCAAATCGCTGTTCAAATATCTGCAGACCATCCTCTCTTATGCGGTGCCGCCGGTGGTGGTGATGTTCTTGCTGGGCACCTTCTGGGCCCGCGCCAATGCCCATGGCGCCTTCTTGTCGCTCGTCGCGGGCGTGGCCGCGGGGGTCGTGTTTTTTCTCGCCAATGAAGTTTTCGGCCTGACCCACATCCATTTTCTGTATGTGGCGCCACTGCTCAGCGTCTTGTGCGCCGTGGTGCTGTTGATTGGCAGCTTGAGCGCGCCGCCGCCGGCGCCGGAAAAGGTGATGCCCTTTGTCTGGACCCGCAAGGCCTATGACGCGGAAACCAGCCTGTTGCGCCAGCGCAAATGGTATGAAAATTACCGCATTTTGTCCCTGCTGCTGATGGCGCTGACCGCGGCGCTGGTGTTTGCCTTCAGATAGGGATGATGTTCAGACCAGCCGGTAATTGCTGCGCACAGGAATATTGCCGATCATTGGCGGGCGCGGCACTTGCGGCGGCTTGTGCGCCGGGCTTTGGGTTATGCTGCGAATGACTTCGGCATTGGGCTTGAGGCTGCGCGCCAGGCGCTTGAGCTGTTCATTGCGCTTGGCTGCAAGCTGCGCCATTACCTCCCGGCTCTTGGCCGGGACCGGCGCGTGCTGTTGCGGCGCCTCCGCCATGCCATAAAGAATGTATTGGTAATTGTCCGAGTTGAAACACAGAATATGGCTGTCAAAGTCATAATCATTGGGCACATCCAGACGCCACAATTCCAGCAGCCTGGCCAGACTGGACGGAATGCTGTGCGGGTCGCGGTTGTCAATCCAGAAAGGCGTGTCCCGGCGCTGGCTCAGGCAATAATGGGCCTTGACGAAATCGATAATGTTTTCGAAATGCCGGGTCATCAACGCATTGAAGCGGCTTTGCACTTCAACTCCGGCAAAATAGCGCGCCATGGACTGCGCCAGCAGCCACAGCGCCATTTCCACCAGATAAATGCCGGTCGATTCCAGCGGCTCGATAAAGCCGGCCGAGAGGCCGATGGCGGCGCAATTGCCGCGCCATTGCTGCTGCTGATAGCCAACGCGCATGTCAAAGCCGCGCATGTCCAGCCGGTCCGCCGTGGTCCCAAGATATCCTGCCAGGGTCTGCGCGGCCTCTTCATCCGAGGCATGGCGGCTGGAATAGACATAGCCGGTGCCGCGGCGCGCATGCAGGGTGATGTCCCATATCCATCCGGCCGCCTGCGCTGTGGATGTGGTGTAGGGACGGATTTCCTCATAGCCGTTTTGCAGCGGCACCCGCGCTGCCAGCGCCTTGTCGCAAAACAGGATATCCTTTTTGTCAACAAAACTGTTGCCGCCATCGGCATTGATCAGGCGGGCGCCAAACCCGGTGCAATCAATGTAAAAATCGGCTTCCAGGGTGCTGCCATCGTCCAGTGCAATGGCGGTGATGCGATCCTCTTCGCCGCGCATCACCTGCACGATCTTGCCAATGCGGTGCTGCACACCATGCGCCAGGGCGATGCCCTTGAGATAAACCGCCAGCTTGCCTGCATCCAGATGATAGGCGTAGGACAGCGGTCCCTCAAACGAGCCATGGGCCTGGTGCTTGGGAGCGAGATGGCGCAGTGCCGCTTCCGCCTGGGTGCCAACAGCCTGGGCGAAAGCACCGCGCTCGTCCGGCGGCAGGGCCTGCCAGTGCCGGGCCACATGCCCGGCGCCAATGCGCAGGGGCGCCTGGAAGGGATGAAAATAGGACTCGCCGGGCGCCTGATGCGGCGCTTTGTTCCATTGCACAAAACGGATGCCATGCTTGAAGGTGGCATCACAGGCGCGCATGAAATCAAACTCGTCAGCGCCAATGGCAGCCAGCGTGGTGCGCAAAGAGGGTGTGGTGGCCTCGCCAACGCCAACGGTGGGAATGTCCGACGCCTCAACCAGGACAATGCTGACATCGCGGCGCAATTCCTCGGGCAGCATGCGCGCCAGGAACGCGGCCGACATCCAGCCGGCAGAGCCGCCGCCAATAATCGCCACTTTTGGGTCAGATCCCATCACTTCCGCCCACTTTGCCCGCAGTCCTCCGGGTCTGGCAAACATGCCCTCTTTGCAGCGCACACGCGCCTCTGACAGGAATACTCCTGCTCTTCACTGCCTCTGCCGGCATCAGCCCCTCCCGTGCTGGTTCTTGTCCAGTCTAGCAAATGTGGCTAGCATAATGCAAACGATTGCATAATTGTGTGCGCAAGGGTTCCGGCAAATGGCGTTCAGCCCATGAAACGCGTGGCCATCATAGGCGGCGGTTCCGCCGGCTGGATCACTGCCGCCTATCTGAACGCAGTCCTGAACGCCGACGGTGCCAAAAGGGCGGCGATCACGGTGATTGAATCACCGCGCATTGCCCGCATTGGCGTTGGCGAGGCCACCGTGCCCAGCATCCGCCAGTTGCTGAGCACCATCGGCATTGATGAAAAGCGCTTTTTGTGCGCTGCTGATGCCACCTTCAAGGGCGCGATCAGGTTCGAGGGCTGGCAGGGCAAGGCCGTGCCGGGTTATTTTCACCCCTTTGACCGCCGCGCCGCCATGGTTCCGGACAAGGCGGTGCAGGATTGGCTCTCAAGTGATCGCAAGATCCCCTGGGCAGATACGGTTTCGGCACTGGCGCATTTATGTGCCGGGGGCTATGCGCCCAAAGCGCCGGACTGGCCTGATTATGGCTCCAGTTTTCCCTATGCCTATCACATGGATGCAGACAAGTTTGCGCAAACCCTGTGCGCCCTGGCCGTGGGCAAGGGGGTCCGCCATATCCGTGACGACATCACTGGCGCGGACATTGGCCCGGACGGGCAGATCAAGGCCTTGCACCGCCGTGGCGGCGCGCGCATTACGGCGGATCTTTATCTCGATTGCACCGGGTTTGCCGCTGTCCTGACTGGCAAGGCCCTGGGCACGCCCTGGGTGGATTTTTCACCCTGGCTGTTGTGCGACCGCGCCATCGCCATGCGGGTGCCTTATGCAGTGTATGATCCTGAGGGCTCCATCCGCCCCTATACCCGCGCGCTGGCGCTCAAGGCTGGCTGGGCCTGGGATATCGGCCTGATCAACCGCCGCGGCATTGGCTATGTCTATTCCAGCGCCTTCATTGATGATGACAGTGCGGAGCGTGAATTGCGCGCACTGGAAGGCCCTCATGCGCAAGACCTGGAGGCCCGGCGCCTGCGCTTTGCCGTTGGCCATCGGAAACAGTTCTGGAATGGCAATTGCATCGCCATCGGCATGGCGGCAGGCTTTGTCGAGCCGCTGGAATCCACTGCGCTTTACCTGGTTCAGGCTGCGGCGGCAGCGTTGTGCGATTATTTCCCTGACCAGGGCCGTCCCGCAGCGCTGATGGCGCAGCGGTTTAATGCCGGCATGAGCGCGCTTTATGCGGAAATTCTCGATTTCATCAATCTGCATTATTGCCTGAGCCGCCGCCAGGACACCGGCTTTTGGCGGCAGGTGCAAAAGCGCGAACATATCACCCCGCGCCTGCGCGCGCGTCTTGAGCTGTGGCGGCACAAGCCGGTCTCGGCCCATGATTTTGAAGAAAGCCTGCGGCTGTTTTCGCCGCAAAGCTATGAGTATATTCTGTATGGCATGCATTTTGCCCCGGGCCCGGCGCAAGCAGGCCGTGCCGCCGCGGTGCCTGCGCACATTCAAAACATCGTCAGCGCATCCAAGGCAAAATTTGGCCAGCACACACACTGGCTGCGCACCGTAACCGGCGCCAGACTTGCGTCCTGAAAGGAAAGCTCAGAACATGGCCAACAGTACAACCGGCCCCTCGCCGGCATCACCAGAGCCCCCCTTGCTGTATCAAAAGCCGGAGCCGCTGCGGCCCGACAAGCACGGGCATATGGGCGTTTCCGCCGTGCCGGACCCGTTTGCCTTTGCCGCCGCGACCCATATGATTCCGCTGACCCTGAACGAGTTTCCGGCGGCAGCCTGTTGTTATCCCATTGTCTTTGCTGGCGAAGAGCGCTTTCCGGTTGCCGCGGTGGGCATGCGCCAGAACCACAATGTGATGGTCGATGCAGAGGGCAACTGGGCTCGCGATATGTATATTCCGGCCTATGTGCGGTGTTACCCGTTTGTGCTGGCCGGACCGCCGGGCAGTGACAGCATGACCTTGTGCATCGATCGCGCCTGCTCCTATGTGAGCACGCAAGACCCGCAATTTCCGTTTTTTGAAAATGGTGCATTGTCGCCCTACAGCCAGAATGCGCTGGAACTGTGCCAAACGTTTGAGCAGGAACGCCGGGCAACCCGGGCCGCCATCGAAAAACTCAGCCGGTATGAACTGTTTTCACTGCGCAAGATCAGTTTTGAACTGCCTGGGTCCACTGCCCCGGAGGAGGCCCTCTCGGCGGCCTTTTACGGTATAGACGAAAGCCGATTTGACGCTCTCGGCGAGGCCGCCTTCCTGTCCTTGCGCCAGGAAGGCTTGTTGAATGTGATATATGGGCATCTGTATTCCCTGGCAAACTGGACCCGCATTGCCAATATCACCGTCAGGCGGGAGTCCGGCCAGTCATGACTTTCCGCAGGAGCCGCGCACGATCAGCTCCGCCGGCAGCACCACAGAGCGGCCAGCGCCGCCCTTGATCTGGTCAAACAGGGCCTCGACGAGCGCCGCGCCGCCCTTGTCGATGGACTGGCTGATGGTGGTCAGCGGCGGGCTGAACCAGGCTGAGCTGGCAATGTTGTCATAACCAGTGACCGACACATCTTCGGGCACGGCGATGCCGGCCTGGCGCAAGGCCGCAATGGCGCTCATGGCGATAACATCACTGGCCGCAACAATGGCGTCAAACGCTTCGCCGGACTCGATCAGCGCTTTTGCCGCGGCGAAGGCCTCAGCGCTGTCAAACGGGGCATTGATGCTCAGCGCCGGTTGCGCCTTCACGCCGGCCTCGTGCAGCGCATCCAGATAGCCCTGGTGGCGCAAGGCAATTTCGGGCTGTTCTGTATCGCCCAGGAACGCAATGCGGCGGCGGCCCAACTGCAACAGGTGCGCGGTGGCCTTTTTGCCCCCAAGACGGTTGTCGCTGCCCACCACCACATAGTCATTGCCTGGCAGATGCGCCCCCCAGACAGCCACCGGTTTGTTGTCGCGGGCGAAATTGGCAAGCGCAGTGCACTGGCGGCCCTGACCGATAATGATGATGCCGTCGGCGCGGCCGGTCAAAAGCGGGTTGCGGCGGCCGCCATTGGCCCAGGGCGCACGTTTTGACAGCAGCATGTCATATTCGCGCAGCGCCAGCGCGTCGGCGATACTGCCGAGCATGTCGAGAAAGAACGGGTCGGAGATTTGCTGCCGCCCGTGCGCCTCGATCGGGATGACGACTTCAATGGTGCGCGATTTGCGCTGGCGCAGATTGCGGGCGCTTTCATTGACGGTGTAGCGCGCCGCCCTGGCCAGTTCCAGAATGCGCGCGCGGGTCTTTTGGGCCACCAGCGGGCTGCCCGCAAGCGCCCGCGATACGGTGGATTCTGACACACCGGCCATGCGCGCAATGTCCTGCATGACCAGATTTTGTTTTTTTTTCATGCTGCAATCCATTGTAAGCCTTCAGGATTGAAGCATTTCCCCGTGCTTTTCAAGGGCTGCATGGACAAACGGATTGAAACCTCTGATAGACACAAGTGCTTTGGATTCTCCTGTTTGGCGGGCATGGCGTCAACATATTGATTTTATGGTGGGGTCCAGGCCAGGACTCATTTAGTCCGCCATATGACGATTGCCGCCGCGCGCCCTAAAGACTCTTGGCGGGTCTGACAGGAGAGCTTCATCTGCGGCGCAAACGCTCCTTGAATAGGGCTGCCCCGTCCTTCGCCGCTTTTGCTGGCATCTTGCCCTTTCCTGCCAAATGTCAATTGTGTAATCCAGTTGGGTTCAGACCCTAGTCTTGGTTTTTAAAAAACGCTAAAGCCATGCGGTCATAATACGCAGGGAACTTCATGCAAAAATCAGTTGTCTTGAGTGCGACCGGGCTGTGGACGCCGCCGCACAGCATTTCCAATGACGAACTCGTGCACAGCTTCAACACATGGGCGGATCAGTGGAATGCCGCGCATGCGGACGAGATCGCCAGCGGCGCGGTGGAGCCCAAGCCGCATTCCTCGGCCGCCTTCATCGAGAAGGCCTCCGGCATCAAGGCGCGCTATGTGCTCTCCAAGGAGCCCATTCTGGACCCGGACATCATGGCGCCGCGCATTCCCGAGCGCCCAGACGAAGACCTCTCCGTGATGGCGGAAATGGCGGTCAAGGCGGCAACGGATGCACTGGAGCGGGCCGGGCGCGATGTTGCGGATGTGGATGCGGTGCTGGTAGCGGCGTCGAACATGCAGCGCGCCTATCCGGCGATCTCGATCGAGGTCCAGGACGCGCTGGGCATGAAAGACGGCTTTGGCTATGACATGAACGTGGCCTGTTCCTCGGCCACCTTTGGCCTCGGCACGGCGCAGAGCATGATCGTGTCCGGCCAGGCCAGTTCGGTGCTGATCTGCAATCCGGAAATCTGTTCCGGCCATCTCAATTTTCGCGACCGCGACAGCCATTTCATCTTTGGCGATGTCGCCACGGCGATTCTGGTCGAGGATGCGGACCGCGCCAACGGCGCCGGTTACGACATTGTCGGGACCAAGCTGAAAACCCGCTTTTCCAGCAATATCCGCAACAATTTCGGTTTTTTGAACCGTGCCGCACCGGAAGGCATCGGCAAGGATGACAAGCTGTTCGTGCAGGAAGGCCGCAAGGTGTTCCGCGAAGTCGTGCCGATGGTGTCGGCGATGATTGGCGAGCATCTTGCCGAGCTCAATCTGGCGCCGCAGCAGATCAAGCGCCTGTGGCTGCACCAGGCCAACCTGTCGATGAATCAGCTGATTGCCAAGCGGGTCATGGGGCGCGACATGGACGAGACCGAAGCGCCCGTTATCCTTGACGAATATGCCAACACCTCCTCGGCGGGCTCGGTCATTGCCTTTCACAAGCACAATGCAGACCTGCAATCAGGAGATCTGGGCCTGCTCTGCTCTTTCGGCGCGGGCTACAGCGCCGGGTCCGTGGTGCTGCGCAAGAGATAGGGGATGGAGACGACGCTCGACATTGTTTCAGACGTGGTCTGCCCATGGTGCTGGATCGGCCTGCGCAATCTGGGCGCGGCGCTCGAGGACATTGGCGATGACGTTTCTGTCGAGACCAGTTTCCGGCCGTTTTTCCTTGATGCGGGCATTCCACGGGAAGGGCTTGCATACAATGCCTATATGGACCGCAAATTCCCGGACAAGGCGGCGCGGGCCATGGCGCTGCAGCATTTGCAGCAGGCTGGCGCCGCCGTGGGGATCACGTTCCGCTTTGACAGGATCGCCATCCGGCCCAATACGCTGGACGCGCACCGGCTGATCCGCTGGGCCCAGGGCCAGGGCAAGGCCTGGCAGGCAAAGGAGGCCCTGTTTTCGGCCTTTTTCAATCAGGGGCTGGATATAGGCAATGCCGGTGTTCTCGCCACGATCGCCAGCAGTATCGGCATGGATGGCGATCTGGTGCGTGACCTGCTGGCCACGGATCGCGACGCCGGTCAGATCCGCCGCGAAGTCATGGAGGCACAGGCCATCGGCGTGCGCGGTGTGCCCACCTTCATCTTTGGCCGCAGGCGCGGCGTCTCGGGGGCACAGCCGCCGGAGGTGCTGGCCAGGCTGTTGCGCGAAAGCGCCCGGCCGGGGCCTGAATGAAGCCGCTATTCAGTCGATCCGGCCGTATTCAGCCAGGTTGAGGGCGGCAAAAATGACAACGGTCACAAGAATGGTCAACAGCGCACTCATGGGGTCATTCCTTTTCAAACACGATGGCGGCACAGCGAAGCGCTGACCTCATTACCGTCCCGATGGCGCCAAGGCAAGGCTGTCAAACCCGCCAGGAGCCTTTGGAGGGCGCGGCGGGTTTTCGTCCCGCTCTCCTGGCGTTCGTTCCGCAAAAGGTCAACCGGGTCTTTTGCCGGGACAAGCCCGGATCAAGGGAAAGGCACAGCCGGCATGGTTTGAACATGCCGCACATGTCCTGCACCATCCCTCCTGTTCAGAACAATATCCGTTCGCGCAGAATGGATGGGATGATGGACCCTGATCCTTGTGCATGTCTGACTTGCCAGACTGCTCCCGATCCGGGACAGGCGTTTCCGGTGAAGCGCTCTGAACGAGGGCTGACACCGCCTTGCCATGCTGATGCAGGCGTTGCACGGCACATGAAGCGCCGTTTTCGCTTTTCAGCAAAACCCCTTTGCCGTTTCCCCTGGGGACAGCGGTGGCTTTTGCGGCCCTGAACAAGGCTTTCAGGGGGTGTCTGGGGCGCGCATGAGGGCATCCCTTGCAGCCCTGAATGCCTGCAAGCCCTTGTAGCGCCTTGATTCACAATCTCATTCGCGTGCACAGAGCCGTCTTTGATGGCCCCACACACCCTGATTATGCGCTTGTGCACTGGGGTGGGGACAGGGGCGCGCTTATCCCCGCAATTCATGGCTTGCCATGGCCTGAAATGGCTTGTCTCTGGCCGGACCTGGCGTCTTTGTGTCCGGAACTGGCCTGCAAATGGCCTGGCGGATGG
>JALWUB010000497.1 GCA_026993275.1 Robiginitomaculum sp.
CCGCCGGAGAGCCGCGCGGCCAGCTCCGCATCGCCCTGGCTGACGCCCAGCGACAGGGCCAGCCTGCAGCAGGCCTCCTGCGGCAGCGTGCGCAAGGCCAGCTGGCGGCACCGCGAACGGATGGTCGCCGGCAGCCGTCCCGGCGCATGGGCAACCAGCACCAGCATGGCGCGCTCCGGCGGCTCTTCCAGGATTTTCAGAATCGCATTGATGGCGCTGGTGTTCATTTCGTCGGCGGCATCGACAATGCAGACGCGCCAGCCGCCCTCCGCCGCGGTGCGTTCGAAAAAGCCCGGCAGACGGCGCGCCTCATCGACGGTGATCTGCGCCCGCCAGCGCTTGGCCTTGTCATCATAGGGACGGCGCAGGACCAGCAGATTGCCATGACTGAGCGCCGCGATGCGCTGGCACACCGGGTCATCCGGGTCCGCCCCCAGAATGCCGCGCGATTCATCCGGGCGGGCACCCAGCAGGCGCCGCGCCATGCGATAGGCCAGCGTCGCCTTGCCAATGCCGCGCGGCCCGCTCAGCATCCAGGCGTGGTGCACCCGCCCGCTCCTGCACGCATCCGCAAAGGCGCGCTCGGCCTGTTCATGGCCATAAAGCACATGGGTTTCCCGCGGCGCCGGACAGCCCGGCGCCCGGTCCGGCTCGTCCGGATAATCCTGATCGCTCACAACTGCACCCCGGTTCTGGCCTGAATGGCGTCCACAATCTGCGCTTCCACCGCATCGGGCGGCCTTGCCGCATCAATGACCACACAGCGCTCCGGCTCCTCCCGGGCGAGGCGCAGATAGGCCTCGCGCGCCTTTTCGTAAAACTGCGTATCGCGCTGCTCGAACTGGTTCAAGGCCTCGGCGCGGCTGTGCACCCGTTGCATGCCCTGATCCGGCTCGAGATCGAGAATGAAGGTCAGGCCAGGGTTGAAATCGCCCAGCACCAGGCGGTGCAGGGCGCGCACATCAGCCACCGGCACCCCTCCGGCAAGGCCCTGATACACCAGGGTGGAATCGGCAAAGCGGTCGCACAGCACCCAGGCGCCCCGCTCCAGCGCCGGCCGGATGACGGTGCGCACAAGCTGGGCGCGCGCCGCATACATGAGCAGCATTTCCTCGCGCGGCGACCAGCGCCCCGGCGCGCCGCCCAGCACCAGGCTGCGCAAGGCTTCGGCATCGGGCGTGCCGCCAGGCTCGCGCGCCGTCACCACCTCCTGGCCGTGGGCACGCAAACGCGCCGCCAGCCGCTTGATCTGGGTGCTCTTGCCCGCGCCCTCGCCGCCTTCAAAGCTGATGAATTGTGCCCCCTTGCCCGTCATTCGCGCCCGGCGCTCCGGATCAGGCCCACCAGCCCCGCCAGGGCTTGCCCGAACAGGCCCTTTTTCTCCACGGCCGCCCCGGCATGGAGCGGGAAGGAGGCGACTTGCGCACCGTCCTTCTCGACCACCAGCTGGCCAAGCACATCGCCCTTGTGCACCGGCGCCCGCACCGGCCCGTCATAGACCAGCACGGTTTTCATGGCGCTGCGTGCCGGGCGGTAGATCGGGATGATGATGGCACTATTGGTCACCAGCGGCACGCTGTCCGCCTTGCCCAGATACACCTTGGCCGTGCCCACCTGGGCGCCCTTGCCATAGAGCGTCTTGACCTCAAACTCGCCAAACGCGGCGCGCATCAGCCGTTCCGCCTCGCTGGCGCGGCCATGGCTGGTTTTCATGCCCGTGAACACCACGATGCGCCTTTGGCCATTGCGCTTGGCAGAGGCGGCCAGGCCATAGCCGGCCTCCTTGGTGTGACCGGTCTTCAAGCCATCGGCACCCTCGAACACGCCCAGCAGCGGGTTGCGGTTATAGCGGTTGGACGGCGCCACCTTGCACCAGTCAAACTCGCGCTCGCCAAAATAGGCATAGTCTTCCGGAAAATCCCGGATCAGCATGCGCGCCAGCCGCGCCAGGTCGTGCACGCTGATGACATGGCCCGGATCCGGCCAGCCCGTGGCGTTGTGAAACTGCACGCTTTCAAGGCCAAGCGCATGGGCGCGCTCGGTCATCTGGCGGGCAAAGGCGGCCTCGCTGCCCGCGATATTCTCGGCCAGGGTGATGGCGGCATCATTGCCGGAGAGGACAATGACGCCGCGGATCAGGTCTTCCACCCGCACCCGTTCCTTGGGGCGCAGGCACATGGTGGACGAGCCGGAACTGAAGCCGCCCCGGCGCCAGGCATCGGCGGACACCGTGAACGTGTCATCAAGGCTGAGCGCGCCGCTCTTGATGCGTTCGAAGACCATGTAGAGGGTCATGATCTTGGTCATGGAAGCTGGCGGGATCGGGGTATCGGCATCCTTGCCATAGAGCACCAGGCCGGTGTCGTAATCCATGATCACCGCGTGGGTGGCCGGGGTTTCGAACTCCACGGCCTGCGCCACGGGCGCCAGAGCCAGGGCCATCAGGAAAGCGAACAGAGTGCGCATGAGGGGGCATCCATCTTGTGTTGGCGTTACCCTTCCATTGCACGATTCAAAAGCGGCGGCAAAGTGGCAGGCTGGCAAATCCGGCTGCGGCGGCTTGTCCCTTTGCACTTGCCCTCCTATCTGGTTAACATGGTGCATCGCTGCTGACTGGGAGGAT
>JALWUB010000498.1 GCA_026993275.1 Robiginitomaculum sp.
TGCTGCGCGATTTTGGCATTTTCACCGTGCACCGCGACGGCGTCGCCAAGGGCGCCTGCGTGCGCGTTACCCCGGCCATCTACAACAGCGCAGACGACGTGCTGCGCCTCGCCGATGCCCTGAAAACGATCGCCCGGACGCTGTAAGTGCGAACAGCCCTGTCCTTTTGCCGCATTGCCCGCTGTGCCGTGGCGCGCTAGGAGACAGGCAACAGGAATCACGAGATGGAGAGCCCCATGGCCCGTAAAAGAATCGCCCTGATTGGCGCCGGCATGATCGGCGGAACCCTGGCCCATATCTGTGCCCGCGAGGAGCTTGGCGATGTGGTGCTGTTTGACATTGTCGAAGGCGTGCCCCAGGGCAAGGCGCTCGATCTGTGCGAGGCCAGCCCGGTGTTTGGCCGCGACAGCCATGTGTCCGGCGCCAATGATTATGCCGGCATTGCCGGTGCCGATGTGTGCATCGTCACCGCCGGAGTGCCGCGCAAGCCGGGCATGAGCCGCGACGATCTGCTCGGCATCAATCTCAAGGTCATGAAGGCGGTCGGCGAGGGCATTGCCGAACATGCGCCAAATGCCTTTGTCATCTGCATCACCAACCCGCTGGACGCCATGGTCTGGGCGCTGCGCGAATATTCCGGCCTGCCCGCAAACAAGGTCGTCGGCATGGCCGGGGTGCTGGATTCGGCGCGCTTTCGCTATTTTCTTGCTGACGAATTTGGCGTTTCGGTCGAGGACGTCACCGCCTTTGTCATGGGCGGCCATGGCGACACCATGGTGCCGCTGGCGCGCTATTCCACCGTCGCCGGCATTCCGGTGCCGGACCTGGTCAAGATGGGCTGGAGCACGCAAGACAAGATCGACGCCATCATTCAGCGCGTGCGCATGGCCGGCGGCGAGATCGTCAAGCTGCTGGGCAATGGCTCGGCCTATTACGCCCCGGCGGAAAGCGCCGTGGAGATGGCCACCTCATACCTGAAGGACAAGAAGCGCGTGCTGCCCTGCGCCGCCTATTGCGATGGCCCGTTCGGGGTCAGGGGGCGCTATGTCGGCGTGCCGGTGGTGCTGGGCGCAGAGGGCGTCGAGCGCATTGTCGAGATTGATCTCAACGCCGAAGAAAAGGCCGGGTTTGACCATTCCCTTGCTGCTGTCGAAGGCCTGGTCGAGGCCTGCATCAAGCTCGACCCGTCCTTGGGGTAGAGCGCCTCACCCGAACAGGCTGGCCGTCCGCCGCATTCCCGGCCATCTGCCCTTGCGAAAGCGCTGGCCGGGCAGGCTCTGAACGACGCCGGAGGGGTGAAGCCCCCTCCGCGCGCTGCGCGCCCACCTCCCCCGCTGCGCAGGGGAGGAAAGGTTCTGCTGGCGGAAAGGGCGAAGAGTCGTTCATGGTTCGGCTTCGCTCACCATGAGGGGCGTGTTCCTTCTCCCCAGAGGGGAGAAGGTTAGGATGAGGGGGCAGAGGCAGAAAATGAAATCTGGACCGGGGCACATTCTGCAGGCCTGCGCCCCCTCTTCCAGCCCTCTCCCCACCGGGGAGAGGGAGTCCCGCCGCATGGCCCGGTCCATGGTCTGCATGTCCTGTTTTTTGGCGCGAGCGGGCCATTTACATCGCCGTTATCGTCATTCCGGCCCCGGATCGCAGTCCGGGGCAGGCTGCAGCCGGAATCCATCTTGAGGCATCAAAATGGACCCCGGCCTGCGCCGGGGTGACGCAGGCGGTGGCGACAACATCCGTTTGCAGGATATTCACAGGTCAAAGCGAAATAGGGCGTGCTGTCATGGCCTGCGTGTCCTGTTTTTTGCTTCAAGCGGGCCATGGGCCAGGCCAGTTGCAGGCCAGTTTCGGACACACATGCGCCAGTTTCGGACACACATGCGCCAGTTCCGGCCAGCGACAAGCCATTTCGGGCCATGGCAAGCCATGACATGCGGGGATAAGCGCCCGCCTTTCCACACCCCAACGCACAAGCGGATAATCAGGGTGTGCGGGACCGTCAAAGGCGGCTCTGCACGGACGAATGAGATTGTGAATCAAGGCAGCACAAGGCTTTGCGCCCCACAGGCGGCGCAAGGAAAGCCGCTGTGCGCGCTCCACACACCCCCTGAAAGTCTTGTCAAGAGCCGCCAGCAACACCGCTATCCGCAGGGGAAACGCACAAGGGTTTTTCACAACGCCGAAAAACCGGCTTTGCCGGGGTCAGGCCACGGGATTTGGTGCCTTGCCGCCGCGGCGGCGCAAGAGGTCGAAGGAATAAAGCGCCAGGCCGGCCCATATGAACACGAAGGTGAGCAGGCCGCCCAGGGTAAGGGTTTCGCCAAACCAGATGGCCATGGCGAAGGTGGCGCTGGGGGCCAGATACTGGATCAGCCCCAGGGTCGAGAGCGGGATGCGCCGGGCGGCATAATTGAACAGGGTGAGCGGCACCGTTATGGTCAGGCCCGCAGCGAGAAACAGCATTTGCGTGCCCAGGGCCCCATGCAGGAAGTGGCCGGTCCCGTGGCTCTCCATCCAGATCATGGCGCCAAGAATGACGGGCGAGACCAGCAGGGTTTCCACGAACAGGCCCTCGCCCGCCTCGGCCGCGACGGTTTTGCGCAACAGCCCGTAACCGCCAAAGGAAA
>JALWUB010000499.1 GCA_026993275.1 Robiginitomaculum sp.
TTCGTCTTGTTGTTTCCTGGCGGCGCCTTCACGCCGTTGCATCGCCAAGGCGCGCCAGAACCTCTTCGCGCCCCAGCAGGGCGCAGGTGGTGCCCAGATCCGGCGCCGGTGCGCCGCCAGTCAGGGCCGCCCGCAAGGGCTGGCCAACCTTGCCAAAACCGGTGCCTTCCTGTTGGGCAAAATCCTGCAGGAACCGGTTCAGCGAATCCTCTGTCCAGTCCGCCAGATTTTCCAGTCCGGCGCGCAAACGCCGCAGTCTTGGCAACCCCTCCCCCTTGAGTGGTTTTGCGACCTTGCCGTGCAAGGGAATCGGCCGTTTCCGGACAAGAAAATACCCTTGTTCGGCCAGATCGGAAATGGTTTTTGCGCGCATTTTGAGGATTCCCATGGCCTTTTGCAGCCGCCTGGCCGCTTCATCGGTGACCGGCCAGCCTTTTTGTTCGCGCATATGGGCCAGCACCAGTTTTGCCAGACGGTCATTGTCGGCCTGGCGCAAGTAATGGGCATTGATGCTGGCCATTTTGTCAAAATCGAGCCGGGCAGGGGCCTTGTTGATCCCGGCAAGGTCAAACACCTTGAGCACCTCTTCGGTGGTGGCGATTTCCATGTCGCCATGGGCCCAGCCCAGCCGCAACAGGTAATTGCGCAGCGCTTCGGGCAGATAGCCCATATCGCGATAGGCTTCGATGCCCAGCGCACCATGGCGTTTGGACAGCTTCTTGCCGTCAGGGCCGTGAATCAGCGGAATATGGGCAAAAACCGGAATGTCCCAGCCCAAAGCCCGGTAAATCAGGCTTTGCCGCGCCGCATTGACCAGATGGTCATCGCCGCGGATGACATGGCTGATCTGCATGTCATGGTCATCGGCGACCACGGCGAGCATATAGGTGGGCGTGCCGTCGGCGCGCAGCAAAACCAGATCGTCCAGGGCGCTGTTTTCAAACACCACCCGCCCCTGGACCCTGTCCTCAATCACGGTCTGGCCCTGGCGCGGCGCTTTCAGCCGGACCACATGCTCACGCCCGGGCGGGGCGTCTGCCGCGCTCCGGTCGCGCCAGGGAGAGGTGAAGGGGCGGTTTTGTGCCCGGGCATGTGCCCGCTCTTCGGCGACCTCCTCCGGGGTCATGAAGCAGCGATAGGCTGCACCTGATTGCAGCAGGGTTTGCGCGACATCTTTGTGCCGGTCGATGCGCTGGCTTTGATAAACAACCTCGCCATCGTGATCGAGGCCAAGCCAGTCCAGCCCGTCGAGGATGGCTTGCATGGCTTCGGGAGTCGAGCGCGCCCGGTCGGTATCTTCGATGCGCAGCAAAAACCTGCCGCCATGGGCGCGGGCATAGAGCCAGTTGAACAGGGCCGTGCGCGCGCCGCCAATGTGCAAAAATCCGGTCGGGGAGGGGGCAAAACGGGTTGTCACGTCAGACATGAGCGGGCCGGCCAAGAAAACTGCGCAGGAATCATTTCATGTGATACCATGCCCCTCCCATGGCGAATAGCGAGCAAGCACAGCCCGGGGAGGGCTTTTTGGCGTCTGCCTCAGCGGTGTTCCGCGGACCCGCTGGCATGCTGCGCGCCTTGTGGGCCAAAAGTGTGCCCAGGCATCTGGCGCTGCCGCCGCGCGGCAGTGTGCTGCTGTGGGCGCCCTGGCTTTTCTGCTTTGGCGCGGCGGCCTATTTCTATCCGGCATTCGAACCCCCGGTCCTGCTTGCGTGGCTGATTGCAGCCGCAGCCCTGGCGGCGCTGATTCTCGTGCGCGGGCAAGACGGTGCGGCGGCGGCCTTGCTGGGCTTTGCCCTTGCCCTGCTCCTGGCCTTCGCAGGCGGATGGGGTGTGGCGCAATGGCAGGCCCGCCTTCATGCCGCGCCGGTGCTGGATGAGCAAAGCCGGGTTTACAAGGGCGAAGGCGTGGTCCTGGCCGTGGACAAGGAGCGCGCCCGCCGGGCCCGCTATGTGGTGGCGCCAGTGCGCCTAGGCCGTCTGGACAAGACCCGTTTGCCGGAGCGCATCCGCCTCAGCGCCTATCCCGGCGATGCCGCGCCCGGGCAAAGCGTGCGCTTTACCGCGGCCTTGCAGGCGCCATCGCCTGCCGGCTTTGCCGGTGGATACGATTTTGCCCGCGCGGCCTGGTTCGCAAGGCTGGGTGGCACCGGCTATGCCTATGGGCATCTGCACCCGGTAGCTGGCAAGCACGGAGACGCCATTAGCACCGGTTTCAGACTGGCGCACATGCGCCGGTCCCTGGCGCACCGCATCGAGACGCGGGTCGGCGGCCAGAAAGGCGCCGTGGCGGCTGCCCTGGTGACCGGTGACCGCAGCGCCATTGCCGGGGAGACGGCAGAGGATTTGCGTGCCGCGGGGCTGGCGCACATGCTGGCCATTTCCGGCTTGCACATGGGGCTTGTGGCCGGGCTTGTCTTTGCCGCCTCGGCCATGATCCTGGCCGCCATCCCGGGGTTTGGCAGCCGGTATGACAGCCGCAAGCCCGCCGCTGTTCTGGGGCTGTTGGTGGCCAGCGGGTATTTGCTTCTGTCTGGCGCCAGCGCACCGACGCAGCGCGCATTTGTAATGATCGCCATTGCCTTCATGGCCGTGCTGTTCAACCGCCGCGCGCTCTCCTTGCGCACGGTTTCGCTGGCGGCTCTGGCGGTGGCCCTCATGGCACCGCAACATGTCGTCAGCCCAGGGTTTCAAATGTCCTTTGCCGCGGCCCTGGCGCTGATCGCCTTTTATGAATGGGCCGGATCCCGGGGCCGACTCATGCCGGCTCTTGATTTCAACAGCCCCCTGGCCGTGCTGGCCAGCACCAGCGCCGTGCTGCGAACCTTGGCCCTGACCAGCCTGATCGCCGGTCTGGCGACGGCGCCGTTTGCGGCATTTTATTTTCACCGCACCGCGGTTTACGGGCTTGCCGCCAATGTTGCGGCCATGCCGGTCTTTACCTTCATTGTGATGCCCTCCCTGCTGGCGGGAACCTTGCTGGACGGGCTCGGCGCGGGCGCGCCCTTTTATGCGCTCGCCGGCTGGGGGCTGGACATCATCATGGCGATTGCCCATGCCATTGCCCACATGCCGGGCGCGGTTGTCCGAAGCGCCGCCGCCCCCGCACCGGCGCTGGCCATCATTGCTGCCGGTTTGCTGCTCTTGTCCTTGCTGCGCCAGGGCTGGCGGCTCGCAGGCCTGCCCTTGCTGGCCATTGGCGCAGGGATCTGGGCCTGGTCTGCACATCCAGACGGCATTTTGCGCCGTGATGGCGGCGCCTTGCGCATCATGGTGGCGGGAAAGGCGCGGGTGATCGGGTTTGGCGCCATGCCGCGCTATCAGCTTGAACAGTTTGCGCAAACACTGGGGCTGCCGCCAGAGATTGTGATCACGCCCCGCAAGGCGCCCGCCCTTGTGCCGTGCGACCAGAGTGGCTGCACCGTGCGCCTGGCTGATGGCCGTCTGGCGGTTCTGAATCGCCAGATCGGCACCCTGGCCGAAGATTGCCGCTTGGCGGACCTGGTGCTGACCCTGCAAAGCCCGGCGCCGCGCAATCGCGTCAATTGCGCACCTGCACAGTTGATCAGCCCGCCAGCCAGGTCTAGGCGCCCGGCGCTGCTGTATCTGAACGGGTGCACCCTTGTGCAGGTGCAAGCGCCGCGCACGCGGCCGTGGGACCTGGCCCGCCGTCAGCATGGGGCAGCCCGTATCGCCCGGGTCCATGCGTTCAGTGCCAGACGCTAAGTCCACGCCTAGTGATAACGCCGGATCAGCCCGGCCAGAGTGCCTTGCACCTTGACCCGGTCCGGGCCAAAAATACGAGTTTCATAGGCCGGATTGGCCGCTTCGAGCGCCACAGCATCGCGGGTCTTGCGCAGGCGCTTCAAGGTGGCTTCCTGATCGTCAATGAGGGCCACGACAATATCGCCGTTTTGCGCCGTGCTGGTTTTGCGGATAATCACCGTATCGCCATCAAGAATGCCGGCCTCGATCATCGAATCGCCCTGAATGGTGAGGGCGAAATGCTCGCCCCGGCCCAGCATTTCAACCGGCGCGGCCACGCGCGCGGTTTCGTGCGCTATGGCCTCGATCGGCGTGCCCGCAGCAATGCGCCCAAGCAGTGGAACATCCACACTGTTGGCCGGCTCCGGCAGGGCCGAATCGGGCGCAGGTGCAAAATTGCCGGCAACAGCAGACGCAGATGCATCCAGATCCTCTGGCAGTTTGAGCACTTCCAGCGCCCGGGCGCGGTGCGGCAGGCGGCGGATAAACCCGCGCTCTTCCAGCGCCACAATGAGGCGGTGAATGCCGGACTTGGACGCCAGGCCAAGGGCGTCTTTCATTTCCTCAAAAGACGGCGACACCCCGGTCTCGGAAAGGCGCTTGTTGATGAAGTGCAACAAGTCGTGTTGTTTGGACGTCAGCATGGCATCACCGGAACAAAGAACGAATCTCTACACATGTTCTATACATGTTCTGCCGGGCCGTCAAGGCCATGTTTTGGCGCCCCTATGGAATACGCATGGCCAATGTGGCATGGCCGGTTGAATGCGGCGCGGCGAAGCCTGTAAAAGCAATCGGGCTGCGCTGGCGCAGCGCTTTGGGTGATCTCCATGACGTCTGAGAACGAGAACGACAAGACGGCCGCCGCAGACGAGGTCGAGGCCAGCCGCGCGCCCTTGCTGGATCATTTGCTGGAATTGCGCAGCCGCATCATCTGGTCCCTGGTGGCGATTGTCATTGCTTTTGCCATATGCTTCGCCTTTGCCTTGCCGATTTATGATGTGCTGCTGCGGCCCTTTACCGTTGCCGCCGGCATGGTTGGCGAACAGGCCGGTGCCGCGCCGCCGCGGCTGATTTTCACGGGCCCGATGGAGTTCTTTTTCGTCAAGATCAAGCTGGCGCTGTTTGGCGCTGTCATTCTGGCCTTTCCGGTGATCGCCTATCAGGTGTACCGCTTTGTGGCGCCGGGTCTTTACCGCAATGAGCGCGGCGCCTTCCTGCCCTTCATGATTGCCTCGCCGCTGCTGTTCGCCCTGGGTGGCAGTTTTGTGTATTTTGTCATGATGCCCATGGTCATGCGCTTTGCGCTGATGCAGCAGCAGAGCCCTGGCGAGACCCGTATCGCCATCGAACTGCTGCCGCGGGTCAGCGAATATCTGAGCCTGACAACGACGCTGATCCTCGCCTTTGGCCTGTCCTTTCAGTTGCCGGTGGTGCTGTCGCTCATGGGCCGGGCCGGGCTGATCAGCGCCGATACCCTGCGCAAGGGCCGCAAATACGCCATTGTCGGCATTCTTGCCTTCGCCGCCTTTTTCACCCCGCCAGACGTGATCAGCCAGATTCTGCTCGGCATCCCGGTTTTGCTGCTCTACGAACTCTCCATCTTCAGCGTCGCCCTGGTGGAGCGCAAACGCAAGAGGGAAGACGAGGCGGCAGCGGACGATTGATCCCCTAAGCCGGGTCATAGTCCTGCCAGGGCAGGGCGCTGCCGCATCCCTTTGCCTCATAAACACCGCGGGCAATGGCGCGGGCAAGGCAGTCCGCGGCGAGCGTGCCCAGCCGCGCCAGGGTGAACTCGTCGGGCGCGGGTGCGGCCCCGGCGGCCGGGCACAGCGCAAACACGATATCGCCATCAAAGGGCGTGTGCGCCGGGCGGATGGCGCGCGCCAGACCGTCCTGCGCCATGATGGCCAGGCGTTTGGCCTGGCCCTGGCTCAGCGGCATGCTGGTGGCGACCACGCCCAGAGTGGTGTTTTGCCTTTGTCCCGGATCAGCCTTGGCCGCGCCCCAGTCATCGGCCAGATCGTGCAGGTCTTGCGGCCAGCCAAGGCCGCCAAACTCGCTATTGATCTCGACCGGCGCGGCCCAGAAGCGGCGCGTGCCGGGCACCAGCACCGAGCCGAAACTGTTGACCGCGGCGAGGGCGCCCACCGCCAGGCCATCCGGCGTGCAGACCGAGGCGCTGCCCAGGCCACCGGCCAGCGCCCCGGCCTGGGCGCCATAGGCGGCACCGGCGCTGCCCAGGGCAAAATCCGCTTGGGCGTTTTGCAAGGCGCTGATGCCCAGCTGGCGGTAGGGCGGGGCATCGCCCCAGGCCTTGTTGCCGCCATTGGCCAGGTCATACAGCACCGCCGCGGGCACGATGGGCGAAAGCGGGATGCCGCCTTGCCGGTAAACCCCGAAGCCGCGCCCCTGCGCGCCCAGCGCCGCGCAGACCCCATCAGCGGCGCCGAGGCCATAGACCGAGCCGCCCGTGAGCACCAGCGCGTCCACGGGCGGAGCCAGATTGTGCGGCGCCAGAGCGTCGGTTTCGCGCGTGCCCGGGCCGCCGCCGCGCACGTCCACCGCGGCAACAAGCGGCGTTTCGCACAGGATCACGGTCACCCCGGTGCGGGCCTCATCGTCCTGCGCATGGCCAACTTTCAGCCCGGCAATGTCGGTCAGGCGGTTTTTTGGGCCCGGAACGGGTTTTTTTGTGCTCATGGCGGTTTTCCTGCGCGTCTGGGGCGTTATGGTTTCATCATAGAGTCATGGAGCCAAAGATGAAACGCATGATCGTCTGCCTTTTTCTCGGCCTCGTTGCCTGCACGGCGCAACAGCAAGGTGCACCGCAAGAGACTGCACAGGCGCGGCTGCCCGTGGGCGGCATGGTCGCCGCGGCCAACCCGATGGCGGTGGAAGCGGGGCTGAAGATATTGCGCCAGGGCGGCAACGCCGTTGATGCGGCAATTGCGGTGCAGACCACGCTGGGCCTGGTCGAGCCGCAAAGCTCGGGCCTCGGCGGCGGCGCCTTCATGCTCTATTACAACGCCAGGGACAAAAGCATCACCGCCTTTGATGGCCGCGAGACCGCCCCGGCTGGGGCCAGCGCCACCATGTTCCTGGATGAAAGCGGCAAGCCGCTGCCCTTCCTGGAGGCCGTCAATTCGGGCAATTCGGTTGGCGTGCCGGGCGCTATCGACATGCTGTCCGTGGCACACGGGAAGTTTGGCGTGCTGCCCTGGAAAGCGGGCTTTGCGCCCGCCATCAAGCTTGCCGAGGAAGGCTTTGCCGTGCCCGAGCGCCTGGCCATGCTGCTGAAAACCTATGGCCACAAACTGCACCTTGACGGCAACGCCGCGGCGCGGGACTATTTCTTCCTGCCGGACGGCTCGCCGCTGCCTGCCGGCTATCTGCGCCAGAACCCGGACTATGCCGAAACCCTGCGCGCCATTGCTGCCAACCCGCGCGCCTTGCTGGAAGGGCCGATTGCCAGGGACATCGTTGCCGCGGTGCATTTGCCGCCCCGGCCGGGCACGCTCACGGCCGAGGACCTGGCTGCTTACCATGCGCGCGTGCGCGAGCCCATCTGCCGCCCCTACAAGAACTGGCGCATTTGCGGTGCGCCGCCGCCTTCGTCTGGCGGGGTGGCCATCAATTACATCATGGACGTGCTGGCCTATGAGCATTTCACCCCTGCAGGCGCGGCGGACCCGCAAAACTGGCACTATTTCATCGAGGCTCAGCGCCTCGCCTATGCGGACCGCGACCAGTATGTCGCCGACGATGCCTTTGTCACGGTTCCAGTCAAGGGACTGCTGGGCAAGGGCTATATCAAGTCGCGCGCGGCACTGATTTCGCCCGATCACGCCATTCCCCATGTCGAGCCTGGTCCGCCCGAAGCGGTGTTCAGCCCGGCAGAACTGAAAAAATGGGGCAAGGACAACACCCGGGAAATTGGCGGCACCACGCATTTTGTCATTGTCGATGGCGCCGGCAATGTGGTGACCATGACGACAACGATCGAATCGCTCTTTGGCTCCAAGCGCTTCACCCATGGCTTCTTGCTCAACAACCAGCTCACAGACTTTGCCCGCTGGCCGTGGGACAAGGATGGCAAGCCGCTGGCCAACGCTCCGGCGCCGGGCAAACGGCCGCGTTCGTCCATGTCGCCAACCCTGGTGATGGACAGGAAAAGCGGCGAATTCTACATGGGCACCGGCTCGCCGGGGGGCAATTCCATCATTGCCTATACCGCCAAGAGCCTGGTCGGGGTGCTCGATTGGGGCCTGACGCCGCAGCAGGCGATTGATTTGCCCAATGTGATTGCCAGGGGGGACATCACCCGCGTCGAGAGCCGCCGGGCCGCACCGGGCCTGGTGCCGGCCCTGCGGGCCATGGGCCACCAGATCAAGGAAGTCACTGGCGAATGGTCCGGTTTGCATACCATTGTCCGCAAGGCTGATGGCACCCTTGTCGGCGGCGCCGACCCGCGCCGTGAAGGCGTGGCCCTGCAACCCTGAGCCCGGTGACGGGGCAGGGCGGAGCGGATGGATCGCCTTTCAGCTTCACGGCGCACAAAAACATTCTCCCGCTTTCCGCGGGGATAACTGCATTGTTTGAGAGTCTGAAAGGGCTTTCGAGGGGGTGCGGGTTGCACGCACTGGGCTTGCCTTGCGCCGCTGAAGGAGCGCAAGGCTATACGGGGCCTTGATTCACGATCTCAGTCGTCCGTGCAGAGCCGTCTTTGACGATCCTGCACGCCCTGATTATGCGCTTGCAGGCAAAGGCGGGGACAGGGGCGCGCTTATCCCCGCATTCTGTGGCCCGAAATGGCCTGAAATGGCCCGTTCATTGACCGGTCATGGTGTGAACGTGTCCGGAACTGGCCTTTGCAGCCTCAAGACTGGCTTGCCCATGGCCCGCGCATGGCCCGAACGCCAGCAAAAACAGGACATGCGGGCCATGAACCGGGCCATGCGGCGCGCGTCCTCAAGACTTGCGGCCAAGATATTGTTCCAGCGGTCTTTATGGCCGGCCATTGCCAGGCCGCGCACGGTGTGCAAAAGCGGACGCAGGCAGATTGAGCGTCAGGGACACAGGAACGGCACCATGGCATTAACAACACATAATATATATTATGCGCCTTTTCGATATGGGCGTGGTCACACGAGCCGGCGACGGGCGAAGACGTGCCGCGGGACCAGCCTGATGGCCCCAGTGATGCGGGCGCACACCCGTTCAGGCGGGTCCGCCCGATGAGCACCGAACCGGACCCGCCAAGGCTGGACGAGCTGAAAGCCATCATGGCACGCCTGCGCGACCCGCAGCATGGCTGCCCCTGGGACCGGCAGCAGGATTTTGCCTCCATTGCGCCCTACACCATCGAAGAGGCCTATGAGGTCGCAGACGCCATTGAGCGCGGCGACATGGCGGATTTGCGTGCCGAGCTTGGCGACCTGCTGTTTCAAGTCGTGTTTCACAGCCAGATGGCTGAGGAAATGGGCGCGTTTACCTTGAGCGATGTCATTGCCGGAATCTGTGACAAGATGCGCCGCCGCCACCCGCATGTGTTTGGCACCAGGGAACAAATTGCCGCCGGGCCGCAAGCGGGCTCCTGGGAAAGGCTGAAAGCGCAGGAGCGCGCCGCAAAGGCCCCTGCCCGCCCGGATGATGAAAAATCGGCACTGGACCATATTGCCCGCACCCTGCCCGCCATGATCGCGGCGCAAAAGTTTCAGGAGCAAGCCGCCCATTACGGGTTTGACTGGTCATCGCCGGAACCGGTGTTTGACAAGCTGGAGGAAGAAATCGCCGAACTGAAAGCGGCGCGCACAAACCCAGAGGACGAAGCGCATATTGCCGAAGAAATGGGCGATATTCTGTTTGTTTGCATTAACTTGTCCAGAAAACTTGGCCTGAATGCCGAAGCCGTGCTGCGCCAGGCCAATGCCAAGTTTGCGCGCCGGTTCGCCTGGATCGAGCGCCAGTTGAGCAAGGCCGGGAAAACCCTTGACGAGGCCAGCCTTGCGGAGATGGAGCGCTATTGGAACGAGGCCAAGGCCAATGAGCGGAAACCGTGAGGCGGGCCACCACAAGCCAGCAGTCAAAGGCGCTTGACTTGGCCGCATGCGGCACCCTATAGACGCGGCCTTGCCGCCATTGCGCGACGGGCGATTAGCTCAGCGGGAGAGCGCCTCGTTCACACCGAGGAGGTCACTGGTTCAATCCCAGTATCGCCCACCATGCCCCCCTATTCCGGCAATGCCTGCAAAAACGCCAGCACGGCCCTAGCGATGGCATCTGGCTGTTCCGGCAACAAGGCATGCCCGGCTGGTGATACAAGGGCGACCTGCACGCGATTGCCAAATTCAGCGGCCAGCAGGGCCGAGGAATCCGCCGCTGGCGCAATCGCATCTGCATCGCCCTGGATGACCAGAATGGGCGCCGCGCCGCCCGCCCACCAGGCCGCGGATGGTGTTGCCGCCGTTGCCTGGGCCTGCAGGGCCGCTGATGCGCGGTCCCAGCCGCCGCGCCATTGCGCCGGTATGGCATTGCCCCTGGCAAAGAAGGCCGTGCGCAGCGCCACTGTGCGTTGCCGGTATGACA
>JALWUB010000500.1 GCA_026993275.1 Robiginitomaculum sp.
CAAATACGACATAGGCGGCCCCAGTCCGGCTGCGCCCGCCCGGATTGTCTACCGGCGCCCCGATTATCACATCATCAATGCCATCACCGTTGACATCACCAGCCTTTGAAACCCAGGAACCCGAAAAGGCCGAATTGTTCGAACCATTGATGGCAAAGCCGTTGGAACCATCCAGGTCGGACAGGTTGAAGGCCTGGGCAAAACCGTCCTTTCTTCCAAAGACCACATAACTGGCCCCGCTATCCGGCAGGCCGTTAACATCGGCGCCAGATGCGCCGATGATCATGTCATCAATGCCATCATGATTGATGTCACCGGCGGCGCTGATCGAACTGCCCGCCAGATCAAAGGCGCTGGCACCCAATACCGCAAACCCTTTTTCCGGTCGCAAGGGAAAAAACGGAAATGGGCTGCTCAAACCCCCACGCCTTCCAAAGACCACCAGAACCCCGCCCGCATTGCGGCCATTTTCATCAATGGTCGCAAATCCCAGTGCAATATCCGATATGCCATCGTCATTGATGTCCCCAATGGTCTTGAAATCAAAGGCCAGCTTTTCCAGTTGCGCGCCGATAAATCCGCTGTCGATGCGTACACCATTCAGGCCGTTGACAGAACCAACCTCGAAGACAGGCGGAAAGCCCTGTGCATGAGAAGTTGATGAAAAAAGAATAAATATAATTATATAAAGAAATTTTATATTGATAATATTGTGTTTCGTTGAATATTTCATATACTTGACCAATATATGCACTCAATTTTATACGCTATTCTCTCACAAAAAAGCGCAGGCGGCGAATTTCTGTAACACGTACATCTGTGGTTGTAAATCAATTTTGCGCATTTTACGAAAAACAAACGAATGAGACGGTGGAACAAAGTGCGCCCCATTTTCAGAGTGTTGGATACAGGCTACCCTCTGTTGTCTCTTCAGAAACTTATGCACACTGGATCCTCAACCATCATGAGATTTTTCGCAATTCTGACCCGCGTGCACAAATGGGCCGGGCTGTTTGTCGGCCTGCAGATCATCCTGTGGACCGCGGGCGGGCTGGTGATGAGCGCCTTGCCCCTGCAACGGGTGCGCTCGGCGCATCTTGTGGCGGCGCCAGACCGGGCGCCGGTCCGCGAAGACATCCTTTCGCCGGTGCAGGCTGCGCGCCGCGCCGGGCTGGACAGCCTGCAGCAGGCGCATCTGCGCCGCTGGCTTGGGCGCCCGGTCTATGTGCTCGAGCTGGCCAAGGGCCAGACCGCGCTTGTCGATGCCCGCACCGGGGCGCGGCTCAGCCCCGTCACGGCGGAGATGGCGCGCCGCGTTGCCCTCGCCGATTATGCAGGCAATGGCCATGTTATTGCCGTGGACCATGTCGGCAGGGGCCCGGTGGAGGTGCGCTTCAAGGGGCCGTTCTGGCGCGTGCAGTTTGACCAGCCGCGCGGCTATACGGTCTGGGTGGATCCGCAGGACGGGCAGGTGCGGGCGCATCGCTCAACGCTCTGGCGCGTCTATGATTTCTTCTGGATGCTGCATATCATGGACTATGGCGGCCGCGAGAATTTCAACACCCCGTGGCTGATTGCCTTTGCTGCCAGCGCCCTGCTGTTTGCGCTCACTGGTGCCGGCCTGCTGGCGCACCGCTTTGCGCTGCGCCCCCGGCGCAGGCGAAGGCGGTAAGGCCGGAAAGACCCTGGAAAATCTGCCGCCATTCACGGCTTGTAAAGACGATTGTGGTGTCATGGCCCCTGGGTGAATGAACGGGACGGGGGCAGACGTGCAGCGAAAGCCTGACCAGAATTGCAAGCAGCAGACGCAAAACCCCTTGCCGGAAGACGAGAATTTGCGCGCCTTGCTGTCGGACATTTCGCTGCGCATCCTGTCTTCGCGGGCCGGGGCCTTTGTTGACACCTTTGCCCGCGCTGCTGGCGTGGCTCTTGATGCGGACATGTTGCTGGTCAGCCGGGTCAAGTCCAAGGATGTGCCGGTTGAGACCTATGCGCTCTATGACCGCAATGGCCAGACCGAGCCCTATTTCTATCCCCTGGCCGGCACGCCTTGCGAAGTGGTCGTTGACGAGGGCCGTTCGCTCACCGTCCAGGAGAACGTGGCCGGGTGTTTTCCCCAGGACAAGGACTTGCAGGAGCTTGGCCTGCAATCCTATGCCGGAACGCCCCTGTTTGATGAAGATGGCGCCTGCATCGGTCTGATTGCTGCCCTGTGGAACACGGAGCGCCAGGATCTGACCCTTGAAGTCACGGCGCTTGAATATTTTGCCCCGCTTGTTGCCGATGAAATCCTCACGGCCGAAGCCCAGGAGCGCCATGACCTGGCCATGGCGGGGGCGTCGTCCAGCATCTGGTATATGGATTTTGAAGCCGGTCTGGAGTATTTTTCCGAAACCGTGCGCCGCATTGTCGGCCAGCCCAACATCCCCCGCAAGGCGAAACTGGGTACTGCGCTGAGCGCGTTGGCGCCGGAAGACCGGCGCATCGTCACCGAAGCTTTCGAAGCCTATAGCCGCGGTGAAGCGCCCTTCGATGTCAATTTCCGTTTTGGCGCAGGCGCGGGCCCGGCGCGCTGGCTGCGCATGGCCGGCAAGGCGCGGCGCAATGCTAG
>JALWUB010000501.1 GCA_026993275.1 Robiginitomaculum sp.
TGAGCGGGCGGCCCCTGGCCAGCCGCCAGGCCATGGTCAGCAATACATCCGAAAGCCAGGGCATGAACACCAGCACCACGGCGTAAACCGCCCCGGGCGGGCCATCATGGATGTAAAACAGCGCCGATCCGCCGAGCCAGAAGCCGGTGAACAGCGCCCCGACATCGCCCAGGAACATGCGTGCAGGCGGCCGGTTCAACGGCCAGAATCCGACCAGGCCCAGCACCAGGCTCAGCGGCAGCAGGGCGGCAATCCAGTGATCCGCCGACAGCGCCAAAAAGGCCAGCATCAGGGCGCCGGCAATGGCGCTGAGCACCAAAAGGCTGTCGCAGCCATCAATGAAATTGGCGCTGTTGGCCATGACAAAGAGCCACAGGGCCGTTCCGGCCACGGCCACGGCATAGGGCAGGCTGATCTGGCCCTGGTCCAGGGCAAACGCCGTGACCGGATAGAGACACAGGGCGCCAGCCAGGCAGAGAAGGCCGATCAGCACAAACTTGATGCGCGGTGAAATGTCCCAATGGTCATCAAGGAGGCCGATCAGCGCAATCAGCAGGGCAAGCGCGCCAAGGCTTCCCACGCGAAAGGCTGCACCAGAGCCCGCACCGGTCAGCAGCAAGAAGGCCACCGGCAGGAGCGTGCCGGCAATGACCCCGGCGCCGCCGCCCAGCGGGACCGGCTGCTGGTGCGCCGAGCGTCCGTTGGGGCGGTCCAGCCAGCCCCAGCACATCACCCGGTAAGCCACCAGATAAGACAGAATGACCGCCAGGGCCGCGACAAAAAGCAAAAGGGACGGGGACATGACTGGCCTTGCTAAACTCACGGCCCCGCCTATCGCGGCGCTGCCGCCAAGTCAATCAAGAGCTTTGCCCGTCTGCCTCTGACGTGGAGTCATCCTGCGAACGGGTCTCACCCCAAGCGTTCGATCAGGCCCGCATAACACCCGCGCGTGGCATTGTGGGCATGAATGAACGCCACCTGCCCGTTCTCGAAAAGGCGTTCGATGGCTGGCTCAACCGCCAGGCCATCGGCCAGTATCGCATCGCGCATGAAGCCATCGCCATCAAAGGCCCGCAGGGACAGGGGCCGAATGGCCATCACCTCTGGAATTTCATTTTCGCCGACATAAGCCTCTTCGGCTCCTTCACGCACGAATATGGCATGCGAAGCCCGGTAAGGCGTGTCGTGCGGCAGGCTGACATGATTGATCAGCAGCAGGGTTTCGCCCGGCCGGGCATCGCGCATTTCTATGCGATCCGGAAACCCCGGTGAAACATCGGCCCGATAGCGCCGAACGCCAAGATCATGCAGGTCTTGTTCGGCAAGACCATAGAGGTGGCGGTAGGGTCCGGCTGACAGTCCCTTGACGACATAGGCCATGAACAGGCTCCAGGTTTGATGACATGAAGCACCAGCCTATGATCTGCCCTGGCCGCCCGCCACCCGGATATTGCTCTGCGCGTCAAAAGCGTCAGTCAGGCCCGGCAACGCCCCCAAGCCGCACCGCGTGCACCCAGTAGGATGGATGGGCGCGCTGAAGACTTTGCGCCAGGGCCGCCGCATCTTCGGCGGTTCTGGTTATCCCCATGCAGGTGGGGCCGGAGCCGCACAGGCGGGCGAGCCGAACCAGCGCCTGATTTTGCAGGCTCTCCAGCAGCGCCGCCACTGGCGGCGCTTCGGCGCAGGCGGCGGCAGTGAGATCATTGTGCCGCTCTTTCAAGGCCGCAATCGCCTGCTCTGGTGTGTGTGCTGCCGGAACACGCCCCCCGCCCGGCTTTCCGGCCACGCCCATGGCGTCAAGGCGGGCAAAGACCGAAGCGGTGGAGAGCGTGAAGCCGGGATTGACCAGCACCGCATGCAAAACCGGCCAGGGCGGTGCCTCTTCCAGGATCTCGCCGCGGCCGCGCATCAGCCGCGTGCGGCTTTGCACGCAAACCGGCACATCGGCGCCAAGGCTGGCGGCGATCTCTTCCAGGGCCGCGCTGCCGAGCCCGCAGTCCCACAGCCGGTTCAGCGCCCGCAAGGCGGCCGCGGCATCGGCGGAGCCGCCGCCAAGGCCCGCCGCTATGGGCAGGACTTTGTGCAAGCGGATGCGGGCGCCCGCTTTGGTCCTGACCCTTCTTTGCAAGGCCCGGGCCGCGCGCAGCACCAGATTATCGTCTTGCGCTCTCAGGGTGCTGCCAAAGGGGCCGTCTGTCTGCAGCTGCAGGCGCTCTGCCGGGGCAACATCCAGCACATCGCCGCAATCGGCGAAGACCACCAGGCTTTCGAGCGGATGATAGCCATTCGCAGCCTTGGCGCCCACAGCCAGAGTGAGGTTGACCTTGGCTGGCGCAAACGCCCTCACGGGCCGGCTTTGGCGATCTCTGGCGCAGCGGGCAGGCCATTGGCCAGTTTCTTGCGCACGGCATCGAGGTCAATGTCTTCATCAGGGGGCAGGCTCAGCGTGTGCCGCCATTGAAACCGCGCTTCCAGATGCCGCCCGGCCTGCCAGTAGGCATCGCCCAGATGATCGCTGATGGTGGCCTGGCCCGGCTCCAGTTCCACCGCCCGCTCGAGATAGCGCACGGCCTTCTGGTAATGGCCGAGGCGGTAATGGGCCCAGC
>JALWUB010000502.1 GCA_026993275.1 Robiginitomaculum sp.
CGCGCCTATCTCGGCGGGCCGCCAGGCCCGTTTTCGCAAACCCTGCTGTTTGATGCCGCCATCAAGAGCGATGCGGCCGCGCTCGGCGATGCCATCAGCGCCCGGGCCCTCGATGGCAGCAAATGTGTGGTGCGGCTGAAAACCCAGGGCGATCAGGCGGCCAGGGCCGTGGCCGCCCTGCTGGATGCGATCAGCAGCGGCAGCCTCACGCCTGCCGCCCTGCTGCTGATCGAGGCGGGTGATCTTGCCAAGCGCTCGAAACTGCGCCAGTGCATCGAGCAGGCCGGGGCCCATGCCGTGGCCCTGCCGTGCTATTTGCCGGACCGGGCCGCCTTGCGCGCCCTGGCGCAGGATATGGCGCGCGAGCGGGGCGTGCGCCTTGAAGAGGGCGCGCTCGAAGCCTTGCTGGACCGTTTGCCGCAAAACACGGCCCTGGCCACCAATGAGCTGGACAAGCTCATGCTCTATGCCGGGCCGCAGCCTGGGGCAGTGATTTCGGCAAGGGATGTCGCCGCCTGCATTGCCGGCGAGGGCGAATCCGGCGCCGATGCCCTGGCCTTTGCCATTGCGGCAAGACAGCCCCGGCGCGCCAGCCAGCTCTTACGCGATGCAGCAGAAGCCGGGCAATCGCCGGTCGGCCTGCTGCGCGCCATACAGCGCCATTTCTGGCGCCTGGGCGAGGCCCGGGCGGCCATGGCCGCGGGCAAGACCGCCAAGGCCGCCATGGCCAGCCTGCGTCCGCCGGTGTTTTATGGCCAGGCCCAGGCCTTTGGCCGCCAGGTGCAGCTCTGGTCCAGCGCCGCGCTCGGCCGCGCTCTCGAAGACTGTCTGCAAACCGAGCGGGAGATGAAATCCAGCGGCGCGGCGGCGGAAAATCTGCTCGCCCGCCTGGTCCTGCGCCTGTCCGGCCCGCCTGAATAAAAGCCTTATAAAAACAATATGTTACTGAATTATGTCCCGCTGCGTGGCCTGCCATGTCCTGTTTTGGGCGCGCGCCAGGCCATGGGCGGGCCATTGGCAAGCCGTTTCGTGCCCTTGACGGGCCGGGTCTGGCCGTCTGCCCGCCATTTCCGGCCAAAAACAGGACATTTCGGGCCATCATGCCCGGGGATAGCGCCGCACCTGTCCCCGGCCCTGCCCCAGAGCGCATAATCATCCCGTGCGCGGACCCCAAGGCGGGAGTTGTGCAAGAGAAAGACATTGTGAATCAGGCTTTGCAATGGCTGGCGCGCCATCACGCGAGGCGCAAATGGCTCAGGACTGCCCGCCTTCCACGCCCGCCAGCCGCCCTGATGGCGCAGATCCGCGCACCAATCCCCGGGAAAGGTCCGGGGGTGTTTTTGAAAACGCGGACCAACCGGTTATTCGCCAGACAAGCGGCGGCAAATGTCGTCAAGCTGTTCGAGGGTCTTGTAGCTGATCCGCACCTGGCCCGAGCCATTGGCCCGGCTGGTGATGTTGACCATCAGCCCCAGGCCGCGCGTCAGCCGCTCTTCCAGCGCCAGGGTGTCGGTGTTTTTGGATGCGGCGCCGGAGCGGCCCTTGGTTTCCGGGGCGCGCTGGCGCGCCAGCTGTTCTGCCTGGCGCACGCTCAGGCCCTCTTCGGCAATGCGCACCGCCAGCGCTTCGGCATTGGCGCAACCGGCCAGGGCACGGCCATGCCCGGCGCTGAGCGTGCCGTCATGGAGCATGGCCTTGACCGATTCGGGCAGGGTCAGCAGCCGCAGGGTGTTGGCGATGGCGGCGCGGCTCTTGCCGACGATCCGGGCAATGTCTTCCTGGGTGTGCTTGTAGCGTTGCGCCAGGGCGGCAAAGCCTTCGGCCTGTTCTATCGGGTCAAGGTCGGCGCGCTGCAGGTTTTCCACCAGGGCGATTTCCATGACCTCCCGGTCTGACAGATCGCGAATGACCACCGGCACCTCGTGCAGGCCGGCGCGCTGCGCGGCACGCCAGCGGCGCTCGCCCGCGACAATCTGATAGCCTGTGCCGCCGGGCACCGGGCGCACCAGAATCGGCTGCAAAATGCCCTTTTCGGCAATGGACCGGCTCAGCCCCTCCAGCTCAGCCTCGTCAAAATGCCGACGCGGCTGTTCGGCATTGCGGACAATCTGCTCAATCGGCACGGTGGCGCCGCCGTCCGGCTGCGGCGCCGCCATGGCCGGTGTTTCGGCATCGCCCAGCAGCGCCGACAGGCCGCGGCCCAGCCTTTGTCCCTTGGGTGTTTCGCTCATGATACGGCCTTCATCTGGTTTTCGCGACGGATGACTTCGCTGGCAAGGCGCATATAGGCCTGGCTGCCCGCGCATCTGTGATCGTAAATCAGCGCCGGCTTGCCATAGGACGGCGCCTCTGAAACCCGCACATTGCGCGGGATCACGGTTTCATAGACCTTGTCGCCGAAATGCGCGCGCACATCGTCGGAAACCTGGCGCGACAAATTGTTGCGCGGATCATACATGGTCAGCACCAGGCCCTGGATTTGCAGGCCGTGATTGAGGTTGACCCGCACCAGATCGACCGTGCGCAACAGCTGGCTCAGGCCTTCCAAGGCAAAAAACTCGCACTGCAGGGGCACCAGGATCGCATCGGCGGCGGTCAGCGCATTGACCGTCAGCACGTTCAGCGAAGGCGGGCAGTCGATCAGCACATAGGCATAGTCCGCCTGGGCACGCAGGTCGCGCAACTGATCCTTCAGCCGGAAGGAGCGGCGCGCCACATTGGCCAGTTCCAGTTCGGCCCCGGCCAGGTCCGCGTCCGACGGGGCAATGTCGAGGCCCGGTATGGCGCTGTGATGTATCGCCCTGGCGAGCGGGATCTGTCGCACCAGCACGTCATAGGTGGTGATGGAGCGCGACTGGTGGTCAAGACCCAGCCCGGTCGAGGCATTACCTTGCGGGTCGAGGTCGAGAATCAGCGTCTTCTTGCCGATGGCGCTCAAGGCCGTTGCCAGATTGATGGTGGTCGTGGTCTTGCCGACCCCGCCCTTCTGGTTGGCGACAGCGATGATGCGCGGGTGGTTTTGCTGATCAGACACGCTTGGCTTTTCCAATTCTCACAATCGAGGCGTCGGCATCGGTCAGGCTGGGCAGGATGTCATGATCCAGCATCCAGGACTCCCGGACCGCATCCAGTTCTTTTAACACGTTCCGGCCCTTGGGAAAGAGCATAACCGTATCCGGGCCGGCAAAGCGCGCCGCCAGCGGCAGCAGGGTCTGCAAGGGCGCCAGGGCCCGCGCCGTGATCACATCATACGGCCTGGCCGGCACGCTTTCGATGCGCGCATTGAGGACCTTTGCCGGGGCCCGGGTGCTGTCGATGACCGTGCGCAAAAACGCCGCCTTTTTGGCATTGGCCTCAACCAGGGTCACGGACGTGCCCGGAATGTGTCTGCGCATGAGGGCAATGGCCAGCCCCGGAAACCCGGCGCCAGAGCCCAGGTCGATAAAGCGCGTGGCCGCCTCCGGCGCCAACGCCGCCAGTTGCGCGCTGTCCAGGGCGTGGCGGGTCCAGAACGCGTCAAGGCTGGCTGGCGAGACCAGATTGATGCGCGCCTGCCACTGGCACAGCAGCGCCTGCCAGCGCGCAAAAAGCGCCAGTGTTTCACGTGAAACATTCAGGGCGCGCGCAAAGGCGTCCGGGCCCGTGCCGCCGCTCATGAGGCTGGCGCGTTCTGCTTGCGGCGCCCGGCGCGGCGGACATAATGCGACAGCAGGGCTACCGCGCCCGGGGACACGCCCTCCAGACGGCTGGCCTGGCCCAGGGTTTCCGGCCGTGCCGCGCGCAGCTTCTCGCGGGCCTCGGTGGAGAGGCCGCCAATGGCATCATAGTCCAGCCCTTCGGGCAGTCGCAGGCGCTCTTCCTGGCGAAAGCGCTTCACATCGCGCTTCTGGCGCTCCAGATAGCCTGCATAGAGCGCATCAATGGCGAACTGGCGGGCAATGTCCGGGTCTGTTCCCGCCAATTGCGGCCACAGGCGCACAATGTCTTCCCAGCGGGTGCCCGGATAGGCGAGAAGCTCTGCGGGAGAACGGCGCACGCCGTCCTGATTGACCTTGAAGCCGGCCCTGGCCAGTTCCTGCGGGGTCAGGCTCAGGGTCGACGCCTGCGCCTTCAGGGCCTCCAGCGCTGCCATCCTGGCTTCGAATGCAGCCCGCCTTTGCGGCCCCACAAGCCCCATCTTCACCCCTGCCGGGGTCAGCCGCTGATCGGCATTGTCGGCGCGCAGGCTGAGGCGGTATTCGGCCCGTGAGGTATACATGCGATAGGGCTCGCTGACCCCGTGGGTGGTCAGGTCATCAACCATGACCCCGATATAGGCGCTGGCGCGATCGGGAACATAGGGGTCCTGACCACCAGCAAAGCGCGCCGCGTTCAGGCCCGCAAGCAGGCCTTGCGCCGCAGCTTCCTCATAGCCGGTGGTGCCGTTGATCTGGCCCGCAAGATACAGCCCCTCCACCGCTTTCAGGGCCAGGCTGGCGCGCAGGGCGCGCGGATCCACATAGTCATACTCGATGGCATAGCCAAAGCGGTGCACGCGCACCTGCTCGAGGCCCTTCATGGTGCGCAAGAACGCCAATTGCACATCGTCAGGCAGCGAGGTTGAAATGCCGTTGGGATAGACCAGCGGGCTGTCCAGGCCTTCGGGCTCCAGAAACACCTGGTGACTGTCCTTGCCGGCAAAGCGGGTCACCTTGTCTTCGATGGACGGGCAATAGCGCGGCCCGCGCGCGCTGATGCGGCCCGAGCCGGTGGCCGAGCGCCCAAGATTGGCGGTGATGATCCGGTGGGTCTGCGCATTGGTGCTGGTGATGGCGCAGGCGATTTGCGGCACCGTAATCTGCCGTGTCAGAAACGACAGCGGCACCGGCTCGTCATCGGCGGCCTGGTGTTCGAGAGCATCCCAGGCAATGCTGTCCTTGTAAAGCCGCGCCGGCGTGCCGGTTTTCAGCCGCCCCATGGGCAGATCAAGCCGCGCCAGGGTCCGGGCCAGAGCCGTTGAGGGCGCCTCGCCATGACGGCCAGCGGGGATGCGCTCCGCGCCCCGGTGAATGACACCGTTCAGAAACGTGCCCGTGGTCAGCACCGCCGCCTTGCAGGGATAGCGCGCCCCGCTGGCGCCCAGTACCGCCTGCACGGCCTTGCCGGTGATCTCGATGTCAACAACCCGGTCTTCCACCACGTCAAGGCCGTTCTGGTCAGCGATCAGCCCGGCCATGGCGGCCTGGTACAGCGCCCGGTCCGACTGGGTGCGCGGCCCCTGGACCGCCGGGCCGCGCGAACGGTTGAGCAGGCGAAACTGGATGCCCGACGCATCGGCGGCGCGGCCCATCAGACCGTCAAGGGCATCGATTTCGCGCACAAGATGACCCTTGCCAATCCCGCCAATGGCCGGATTGCACGACATCTGGCCAAAGTCCTTGCGGCTGGGGCTGATCAGCATGGTGCGCGCACCCAGGCGCGCCGCGGCGGCCGCGGCCTCGCAGCCTGCGTGGCCGCCGCCAATGACGATCACATCCCAGGATTTTGCTGTCTTGCCCATCTGAACCTCAATGCGAGAGGCGCTGCATACCCGCTGAGTCTCAAAATGTCGAATCCCGCCTGCATTGTTTCACGTGAAACACCAGGTCCTCACTTGCCAATGCAAAAGCGCGAAAAAATCCGCCCCAAAATGTCTTCCGTGCCGCATTCGCCGGTGATCTGCCCAAGCGCGGCGCCAGCTTCGCGCAGATCTTCGCCCGCCAGCTCCGGCTGGTCCGGCAGATGCTCCGCGGCGCGGGTCAGGGCCCGCACGCAGTCCGTGAGCGCCAGCCTGTGCCGGGCGCGGGTCAGGGCCGGGGCCTCCTGTGCCGACAACATTGCCGTGACACGCTCTTGCAGGGTGTCCAGCAAGGCCTGCACCCCCGTGCCCTCGCGTGCAGACAGGCGCAGAACCGGGCCGGGAAAAGCCGGTGTCTTGGCGGGTTCAGCAGGCTTAAGCAGATCGCTCTTGTTCAGCACCAGAATGTCGCCCTCTTGCACCAATTCTGCCGGGATGGCGTCCAGCGGCGCGCTCTGGCTGCCATCAACAACAAAAATGCGCAAATCCGCCTCTTTTGCCAACGCCGCAGCGCGGGCAATGCCTTCCTGTTCAATGGCATGAGCGGTGTCGCGCAAGCCGGCACTGTCGGCCAGTTCGACCAGATAGCCGCCCAGATCAAGAGAGACGCGAATGACATCCCGCGTGGTGCCCGGCTGATCGGACACGATGGCGAGCGGCGCCCGGGCCAGGCGGTTGAGCAGGGTGGACTTGCCGGCATTGACCGGCCCGGTCAGGGCAATGGTCAGGCCCTGGCGGATGCGCTCGCCGCGGCGGCCATCGTGCAGGTGCGTCTGCATGCTGGCCGCCAGCGCCTCGACTTGCGGGCGCAGCGGCTCCAGCGCCGCAGCGATGACATCATCCTCTTCGGGAAAGTCGAGACAGGCCTCGATGCTGGCGCGAATCTGCTCAAGCTGTTCGCGCCAGGCGCCATAGACCGCGCCAAGCGTGCCCGCGAGCTGGCGTTGCGCCTGGTCCAGCTGGGCGCGCGTCTGCGCATCGATCACATCGGCCACCGCCTCGGCCTGCACCAAGTCCAGCTTGCCATGCTCGAAGGCGCGGCGGGTGAATTCGCCCGGCCCCGCCGGTTCCGCGCCCAGGGCCAGCAGGGTCTGTGCCGCGGTCTCGATCACCGCCGGACCGCCATGCATGTGTATTTCGAACAGGTCCTCGCCGGTATAGCTGGCCGGTCCGGCAAACCGGAGGATCAGCGCCTGATCAAAGCGTTTGCCATCCTGATCGTAAAGCGGCGTCAAAACCGTCTGCCGGGGTGGAAAATCGCGGCCGCCGCCAAGTTTGGAAAGAATAGCGGCAGATTGCGGGCCGCTGACGCGCATCACCGCCAGGCCGGAGCGGCCGGGCGGCGTCGCCAAGGCAAAAACCGTCGGCGTTTCTGGGAGCATGCCTACTTGGCGCCGGGCTCTTTCATGGCGCTGCTCATCATGCCCATGAATTGCTCGCTCATCTTGCCGCCAAGGCTCATCCACTGGCTCAGCAGGGCCTCGGGCGAGGCATTGGCCAGGCCTTCGCTCATGCGCTTGCCGATTTCTTCGGTCATGGCCTTGTTGAGCGCACTGACATCAGGCAGGCCAAAAAAGGCCCGCGCTTCTTCCGGCGTGGCGGTAATATCGATTTTGACCTTCATGGCAATTGCCCTCATACTTGCGTATCTCAACCCTATCACCATGCGGAGCGCTAATCCATGTCCAGTTCAATGCAAATTCAGGTTCCAGATGGCTCGTTTGGCGGCTACCTATCCCTGCCGGCCCAGACGCCAGCGCCGGGCGTCGTCGTGTTGCAGGAAATCTTCGGCGTCAACCAGGTGATGCGCGACACCTGCGACTGGCTGGCCGAAAACGGCTTTGCCGCCTTTTGCCCGGACCTGTTCTGGCGTATCGAGCCGGGCATTGATCTGACCGACCAGAATGATGCCGACCTGAAGCGCGCCTTCGAGCTTTTCGGCCTTTTTGACGTCAAAACAGGTATGACCGACATTGCCGCCAGTCTTACCGCCCTGCGCCAGCACCCGGCCTGTGCAGGCAAGGCAGGAACGATCGGCTATTGCCTGGGCGGCCGCCTGGCCTACCTTGCCTCGACCCGCACTGATACCGAAGCCTCGGTTTCCTATTATGGCGTGGCCATCAAGGACTCGCTTGACGAGGCCAGAAACATCAAGACCCCGCTCATGCTGCACATTGCGGGCCAGGATGAATTTGTGCCGCCAGAGGACCAGAAAACCGTCATTTCTGCCCTGCAATCCAACCCTCTGGTGACAATTTACACCTATCCGGACTGCCACCATGCCTTCGCCCGGCCCGGCGGGGCCCATTACGACGCTGAAGCGGCAAAGCTGGCCAATGCACGCTCCCTGTCCTTCCTGCATGCGGCGCTCGATAGCTGATGCGCGGCCCTGATGATGGCCTGCCCGGCAGATCACCGAATGGTCTGACCGGGTAAGACTTTACCGGGCGATGGCGCGCCTCCAGGCCGGGCGCTCCGAAAGCGCGGCCCAATAGGCGGACACGTTTTGCGGCGCCAGGTCATCAAGGGCGCCGGTCATGTGAAGAACGAACAGGACATAGCCGACAGAAATGTCGGCGGCGCTGAAGCCGCGCGCCAGAATGCTGTCTTCGCGTTTCAGGCTGTCGCCCAGCAGCGCACAGGCACGTTTCAGATTGTCAGCGGCCCACTCAGCAATGGCCGCATTGCGCTGGGCTTCGGGCAAGAGCAGCCTGTGGCCCACAAACAGCGACATATACATGCCAAACATGGCTTCGCCGCCATGAAGCCATTGCAAATAAGGCCCGTATTCATCGTCCTGCACGGGACAGGCCAGGTCTGACGGCCCGTACCGGTGCAGCAGATAGTCCATGATGGCCGTGGATTCGAGGATCGTCTGGCCGTCATCCACAAGCGCCGGAACCTTTTGCAAGGGGTTGACCTTGCTGTATTCCGCGCCGCCCGTATCACCCATCTTGAAGGGCATGCTCCGCAATTCATAGGCAAGGCCCATTTCTTCCATCAGCCATAACGGCCGCAGGGAGCGGGTGCGCCGGGCATGGTAAAGAACAAGGTTCATCGTGCGGCTCTTATGTATTCATGCTTTCGAAAAACTCGGCATTGTTTTTGGTCTGGCGCAGTTTTTCCAGCAGGAACTCGATGGCATCCGTCGTGCCCATGGGGTTGAGAATGCGCCGCAACACAAACATTTTCTGCAACACGTCCCTGGGCACCAGAAGCTCTTCCTTGCGGGTGCCGGATTTGGTGACATCAATGGCCGGGAACACACGTTTGTCGGAAACCTTGCGATCAAGCACGATCTCGGAATTGCCGGTGCCCTTGAATTCTTCAAAAATCACTTCGTCCATGCGCGAGCCGGTGTCGATCAGCGCCGTCGAGATGATCGACAGCGAACCGCCATTTTCAATATTGCGGGCGGCGCCGAAAAACCGTTTTGGCCGTTGCAGTGCATTGGCGTCCACGCCGCCGGTCAGCACCTTGCCCGAAGACGGCACCACGGTGTTGTAGGCGCGGCCAAGACGCGTGATGGAATCGAGCAGGATCACCACATCACGGCCGTGCTCGACTAGGCGTTTGGCTTTTTCAATAACCATTTCAGCCACTTGCACATGCCGTGTCGCGGGCTCGTCAAAGGTCGAGGAAATCACCTCGCCCTTGACCGAGCGCTGCATGTCGGTGACCTCTTCGGGGCGCTCATCAATCAGCAGCACGATCAGATAGACTTCCGGGTGATTGGCCTCAATGGCGTGGGCGATATTTTGCAGCAACACCGTCTTGCCGGTGCGCGGCGGCGCGACGATGAGCGCGCGCTGCCCCTTGCCCAGAGGCGCGACAATGTCGATGACCCGGCCGGAGAGATCTTTCAGGGTCGGATCCTGAACCTCCATGACCATGTGCTCATCCGGGTAGAGCGGCGTCAGATTGTCGAAATGGACCTTGTGGCGGGCTTTTTCCGGCGCCTCGAAATTGATCGCATCAACCTTGACCAAGGCAAAATAGCGCTCCCCATCCCGTGGGCTTCTGATCTCGCCTTCCACGGTGTCGCCGGTGCGCAGGCCAAGTTTTCTGATTTGCGCAGGGCTGACATAGATATCGTCCGGCCCGGCCAGGTAATTCGCTTCCGGCGAGCGTAAGAACCCAAACCCGTCCTGCAGAGTCTCCAGCACGCCGCGGCCATGAATTTCCACATTGCGTTCGGCCAGGTCCTTGAGAATGGCAAACATGATGTCCTGCTTGCGCATGGTTGAGGCGTTCTCGATCTCCAGCTCTTCGGCCAGCGCCAGCAGGTCCTTGGGATCCTTTTCCTTCAATTCCTGCATGGTCATGCGAGTCATGCCGGCAGGCCGTTCCTTGACCTGAACAGCATTGGTTTCTTCGTTGTTTTCATCAGACATGGGCGTCTGAAACTCCCTGGATTGTCTTGTAAGGGGCCAATGCGGCGCACGGCGCGCCGGATCGGAAAAGAGGATGGGTCTGAGCATTTGGAATGCTGGCGGCGCGTCCGCAGGACGCTCTCGCCAAAAGAAGACTCCTACAAGCATACAAGCCTGACCGCGTCAAGCCATGAGAGTCCTGACCCTCAATGGATCCAGACCACGGCAGTCAGGACAATGAAGATCATCAGCACCGCCGGGACTTCATTGATGACCCGCCAGGCCTTGCTGCTCAGAGGCCG
>JALWUB010000503.1 GCA_026993275.1 Robiginitomaculum sp.
CCATTTGCTTGTGCATCTTGAGCAGCTGGTTGACGTCCTGCACGCGGGTGCCGGAGCCCGCGGCAATGCGCCGTTTGCGCGAAGCCTTGATCAGCGCCGGCTTGGCGCGCTCCTCGCGGGTCATGGACGAGATGATGGCTTCCTGGTGCTTGAACACCGAATCGTCCAGGTCCATGCCGGCCATCTGTTTCTTGATCTTGCCCATGCCCGGCAGCATGCCCAGAATGGACTGCATGCCGCCCATTTTCTGCAATTGCCGCAATTGTTCGGCCAGGTCATCGAGGTCGAACGCGCCCTTTTTCATCTTGGCGGCAATGCGTTCGGCCTTTTCCTGATCCAGCGTCTGCGCCGCCTTTTCCACCAGCGAGACCACGTCGCCCTGGCCCAGAATGCGCCCGGCAATGCGCCTGGCGTCGAAGGCATCGAGGCCATCGAGCTTTTCCGACACGCCGAGCAATTTCACCGGCAGGCCCGTAACCGCGCGCATGGACAGCACCGCGCCGCCGCGCGCATCGCCATCCAGGCGCGTCAGCGCCAGCCCGGTCAGTGGCAGCCGCTCGTGAAAACGCTTTGCCGTTTCCACCGCGTCCTGCCCGGTCAGCGCATCGGCAACCAGCAGCGTTTCGGCAGGCTGGGCAATGGCGGCAATGGCTGCGGCCTCGTTCATCAGGTCTTCGTCGATGGAGGTGCGCCCGGCCGTGTCGAGAATGACCACATCATAACCGCCAAGGCGCGCCGCCTGCATGGCCCGGCGGGCAATGTCGGTGGCGCTTTGCCCCTTGATGATCGGCAAGAAGCCCACACCGGCCTGGTTCGCCAGTTGCTGCAATTGCTCCATGGCGGCGGGGCGGCGGGTATCCAGGGAGGCCAGCAGCACCTTCTTGCCGTCGCGGGTCTTCAGCCGCAGGGCCAGTTTTGCCGCCGTGGTGGTCTTGCCCGAGCCCTGCAGGCCGGTCATCAGGATGGCAACGGGTGGCGCGGCCTGCAGATTGATCTGCGGCGCCTCTTCACCGCCGCCCAGCATTTCCACCAGAGCATCGTGAACGATCTTGATGACCTGCTGGCCCGGCGCCACCGAGCGCAGCACCTTTTCGCCGACGGCCTCACGCTGCACCCTGGCGACAAAATCCTTGACCACCGGCAGCGCCACGTCGGCCTCGAGCAACGCCACGCGCACCTCGCGCATGGCCGCGCGCACGTCCTTCTCGCCAAGCGCACCGCGCCCGGTCAGCGTGTCGAAGACACTGCCCAGCCGTTCACCAAGGGCCTCGAACATGACTGCTCCTCAAATGCGCACAACGCCAAACGCCCCGCTGAGCGAGCCTTCGCCGGGCGGGGGACCTCGCCTGCCTCCCCCCGGCTGCTGCCGGGCTGTGCAGGTAAGGGCGTCATCGGACGCATGTGCTGATCGGGGCGGGATATAGAGCGATGGTGCGCGCAAGTCAATGCAGGGCGCAGGATGGATCTGAGCTCTAAAAGGCTTCAGTTATCCGGCATTAAAACGGCAAAGGAAGCAAACACTGCCAGAGCGAGGACAAGAATGGTAACAACCGTCATTCCAATGATGGCGCTCTTTGAAACGGGGTTGGGCTGGGAATGACCGCCATGCTCTCTGACAAATTCCGGACCAGTGTGCGGCGCCGCCATATTGGCATGGCCTTGATTTTTTACCTGCACTTGTGGCGGACGCACGGTCATCATGCCATGCTTGAGGTGATTGGAAACCAGCCACCAGTTTACTGGATAGGCGGCAACAAAGCCAACCAGAAGTGCCATGGACATGATGAACCAGAACAATGGCTCAAGCGGGCTAATATCTCCGCCAGCAAGGGATTTGGCCCACATCATGACAGGAATCATGCCCGCCATCAGCATATTCATGGATAACAGTTCAGGCAGGAAAGTTTTTGCGAGCGCCTTGAGATAAGTGCCGCCAATCTCCTTGCGCATAAACAGGGCCTGAAAAATACTCCAGCCGAAGCCAAACCCCAGGACATATTCGAGCGCCAGTTCCGCTGGTGTCGTCATGTGGACCAAAGACCCGATTACAGCACCGGTCAGAATGCCGACACCATCACCAGCAACGCAGTGCAACGTTGATCCAAGGACCTGCCGCCAGCGCACGGCGACATATTGCTCGTGCAATCCTGGCAAAGGCTCGCGGCAGCCCAGCACATAAAGAAACGCGCCAATAGGCCCGATATAGGCAGTCACCAGCACAAAGGCCCATTTGAGCACAGGAGATTCTGGTGTACGGACAATGTCGATCGCGACAAACAGCACCGACAGCGCCGTCAGAGCGAACCACAATGCCATTATGCCTTCGATCATTGCCTGCCCCGTGGTGTCCAGCCAGCATTTAACATCGGCCAGCAGCAGAAGTCCACGAAAGGCTGGAAAAACAAGGAGCGCGCAAAATCGCTTGCGGTGGCGCAGGTCTGTCGCTAAAGCTTTTCGGACAACGCTATCAAGCGGTTTAGCTGGAGTCTGAACGGGATGAATGCTCCCGACGGGGTCAAGGGCCTGCCCAGGGCGGCGCCGACCGATACCACAAATCCTGACTATTATCATCGCATCGTGGAT
>JALWUB010000504.1 GCA_026993275.1 Robiginitomaculum sp.
GCGATCTGCGATCCGCTGGGCACCGAACTGGCCAGCACCAGCGGGCAGCCGGTGGCGCGGGCGGCGTCAACCGCCGAAGCTTCGTCGAACACATCCCGGTCGGCAAGATGCGACAGCTCCCAGGCATTGGGGGTGATGATGCCGGCGCAGGGCAGCAGTTCGCGCCGGATCGCTTCGGCCACCGCATCGGCGACATAGAGCCCGTCCGGCTCGTCGCCCATGACCGGGTCCACCACCACCATCACGTCAGGACGCGCCTTGCGGACATATTCGATCATGGCGGCGGCGGCCCTGACCTGCAGGGACGAGCGGAAATAGCCGGTGATGACCGCATCCACCCGCTCGAGCAGGCCTTGCTCCTGCACCGCCAGGAACAGCCGCGCCAGGCCATCGGCATCAACATCCACCCGCCCGGGATCGCCCCAGCCCGGATGGCGGCCCAGCAAGACCGTGGGCAAGGTGATCACCTCGATGCCCATGCGTTGCAGGGCGAATGCCCCGGCGCTGGCGCCAACACATGACGAGGCCACTTGCGATGAAATCAAAAGCACGGTTTTCATTGCGCCCTACATAGAGCAAAATACTGAACAGAAACAATATACGCAGGATTGCATGATGGCAGGCCTTCTGAGATCCGCCCTGTTTGTCCCCGCCGACAAGCCGCGCGCCCTGGCCAAGGCCGCCGGGCTGGAGGCCGATGCCGTCATCCTGGACCTGGAAGATGCGGTGGCGCCGCCACACAAGGACGCCGCGCGTGCCGCCGCGCTGAAGGCCTTGCGGCAAGGGCCATGGACAGCCCCCGTGCGGGCGGTGCGCATCAATGCCCTGTCCAGCGCCTGGGGCGAAGCCGACGTGCTGGCGCTGGCGGCCTCCGGCCCTGATGCGCTGGTCATTCCCAAGGTCGAAAGCGCCGCCGACGTGCACAATGTGCGGGCGCAGATCCGCCGCGCCATGGGCCATGCCGCCCTGCCCGGGCCGCATCTGTGGGCCATGGTGGAAACGCCGCAGGGGATCTTGAAGCTGGAGGAGATTGCCGCCAGCGCTGCCGCGGCCGGCCTGACCACGCTGGTGTTTGGCGCCAATGACCTGGCCACGGCCCTGCACTGCGATCCCCTCGCCGCACACCGGCAGGCCTTGCTGGCGCATCTGAGCCGCCTTGTGCTGGTGGCGCGCAGTTTTGGCCTGCGCGTTCTGGATGGCGTCTACAACGCCTTTGAAGATGCAGAAGGGTTTGCCGCCGAAGCGCGCCAGGGCAAGACGCTGGGTTTTGATGGCAAAACCCTGATCCACCCGGCGCAGATCGCCGCCGCCAATGCGATTTTCGGCCCCACGGACGAGCAGATCAAACAGGCGCGCGTCATTGTCCGCGCCTTTGCCCTGAAAAAGAATGCCGGCAAGGGGGCAATCAATCTGAACGGGCAAATGGTGGAGCGGCTGCACCTTGAGAACGCCAAGGCCTTGCTTGACTCGCTGCCCGCCGGTTTGGCACAACCGCGCCAGCGCAAGGCGGCGCCAAAAAGAAAGACATCATCATGAAAGCCCTGATCAGCCTGTTTTTCCTGCTCGGCGCCCTCGCGCCCGGCGCAGTTCTGGCGCAGGCCCAGACGCCATCCGGGGCCGCAAAGTGCGGGCTTTCCGGGGCCGATATGGATGCCTTTGCCGCGCTGGATTACAATGCCTTCAATTATGGCCCCGATGGCTGGCGAAAGCTGGTGGACAAGCATTGCTATTATGATGCGGCCGCCAGCATTGTCTCGTGGCTGACCGATCACGAGGACAGCCTCAGCCCGGCGGAATTGCGCACCCAGCATTATCAGGCGGCGCGCAATTTTGCCCTGGCCGGGCGCAGGGCGGTGGCCCTGCTGCAATTGCGCATGGCCCGCAGCAATGACCCCGTGGCGCCCGGCGCCATGGACTGGAATGCCTTTGTCGATGCCTTTGCCGCCTGGCTCAAATCCGACCGCCCGGCCCTGAATGCCGCCCTGATCCGGCTGGAACAGCAAAACCCCGGCACGGACGGGCAAAAACCCAATCTGGCCGCGGCGCAGCGCTTTGTGCGCTGTTTTGCGCGCGATTACCTGGCCATTGAACAGGATGCCGCCTGCCTGCCCCCGTCCGCTTCGGAGAATGCCCCATGAGCCTCACCCTCTATCACAATCCGCGCTGCTCCAAGTCGCGCGCCACCAAGGCACTGCTGGACGAGCGCGGGCTGTCCTATGACACCGTGCTCTATCTGGAGCACCCGCCAACCACCGACGAACTGGAGCGCCTGATTGCCATGCTCGGCCTGCCCGGCGCCCGCGCCCTGATGCGCACCGGCGAGCCGGCTTACAAGGAACTTGGCCTGGCGGACGTGGAGGACGAGGAGGCGCTGATCGTTGCCATGAGCGAGCACCCGAAACTGATTCAGCGCCCCATCGTGGTCAAGGATGGCCGCGCCGCCATCGGCCGCCCGCCCGAAGCGGTGCTGGACATTCTTTGATGGCGCCACGGCGCGCGGCGGCGCCGCTGACCCGCAAGCGGGTGCTGGCGCTGACCTGGCCGATGATTTTCGCCAATGCGCTGATCCCCCTGGTCGGGG
>JALWUB010000505.1 GCA_026993275.1 Robiginitomaculum sp.
TCTCTTCCGTGCCGGACAGGCGCACCAGCACCGTGCCGCCATCCGGGGAAAAGGTGATGGCATTGTCGATGAGGTTGCGAAACACCCGCGCCAGCGCCTCTTCCGCGCCATAGACAATGGCTGGCGCCCCAGGCTCGATCGTGAGCTTCACCTGCACATTGGCGCTGTTGGCGTGTTCGTAACCGGCAATGATGGTGTTCAGCAAACGCGGCAGATCGACCGGCTCCGCCCGCGCCCGGGCCAGATCGGCATCAAGCCGGGATGATGCGGAAATGTCGGTAATCAGCCGGTTCAGGCGCTTGACATCGCTGCGCAGGATTTTCAGCAATTGCGTGCGCCGCTTGCTGTCCTTGATGCCCGGCAGGGTCTCGACGGCGCTCTGGATCGAGGTCAGCGGATTCTTGATTTCATGGGCGACATCGGCGGCAAAGCTCTCAATGGCGCCAAGGCGGTCATAGAGCGCCTTGGTCATCGCCTCGAAGGCCTGCGAGAGATCGCCGATTTCATCATGGCGGCGTGACAGTTCGGGCAGGGCCCGGCGCGGCCCGCCGCGGCGGATCTGGTGCGCCACTCGCGCCAGCTTGCGAATGGGCCGGGCAATAAACAGCGTCAGCAGCAGGGAGGACAGCACGGTCACCAGCACCGCCACCAGGATGAACGGCACCAGGGCGCGCCGCTCGGCGGCAATGATGGCGTCCACGGCGCTGGATTCCACCGTGACCACGCCCAGCACCGCGACCACGCGCTGCACCGGCACGGAAACCGACACCAGCCGCTCGCCATTGCGCCCCACGCGCTCGCCGGCGACGGCTTCGCCGGAGAGCGCCAGGCTGACCTCTTCCTGCAGGGTGCGGGTGTGGGTGCCGATGTGCCGGTTGAAAGGCGGCAGCCTGGCCAGGCCGGTTTTCAGATTGCGCCAGGCGCCGGCCAGCGTGCTGCCTGCGCCGCCGGGCGGCTCCACCGGTTTCAGGGGCTTGACCCTGACCCGGTCGAACAGGATGGCGCTGTCGGCAATCAGCGCGCCCTTGGCGTCAAACAGGCGCACCCGGGAGGCCTCGTCAGCCAGGTAAAGGCCGCTCATCACCGAACGCGCGCGCTCCACATCCAGCGCCGGGGTGGGCTCGCCGCGGGTCGCCGCCTCTTCCAGAACCCCGGCGATCAGTTCGGCCTGGGAGCGCAGATTGGCAATGCGTGCCTCGATCAGGCCTTCGCGCATCTGGTCCAGCACCAGCACACCGGCCAGCAGCACCGCAAGCCCGGCCAGATTGGCGAGCAGAATCTGCGCGGGCAGGCGCGGCCAGAGGCGCTGGCGCCATGTGCCGGCCCTGGCCATCAGGGAAGCCGGCAGAGCGCTGGGCGCGGATCAGGCCGTGTAGCGATAGCCGACACCGTAAAGCGTTTCGATGGCGTCAAAATCCGGGTCCACCGCGCGAAACTTCTTGCGCAGTCTCTTGATGTGCGAATCAATGGTGCGGTCATCGACGTAAATCTGGTCATCATAGGCTGCATCCATGAGCTGATCGCGGCTTTTGACATAGCCGGGACGCTGGGCCAGCGCTTGCAGAATCAGGAATTCCGTCACCGTCAGCCGCACCGGCTTGCCATTCCACAGGCAGGCATGGCGGTTCGGATCCAGGGTCAACTGGCCGCGAACGACCACCTTGGCATCGCCGGCTTCGGGCGCCGATGCGCCCATCGCGCCTTGCGCGCGGCGCAGCACCGCCTTGATGCGGCTGGCCAGAAGGCGCTGGGAAAACGGCTTGGTGATGTAATCATCGGCGCCCAGATTGAGCCCCAGGGCCTCGTCGATCTCGTCGTCCTTGGAGGTCAGGAAGATGACCGGCACATTGGAGGACTGGCGCAGGCGGCGCAGCAATTCGGTGCCGTCCATGCGCGGCATCTTGACATCGAGAATGGCCAGATCCGGCGGGCTCTCGGTCAGCCCGGCCAGGGCCGTCACGCCATCATGATAGGTCTGCACATGATAGCCTTCGCTTTCCAGAAACATGGAAACCGATGTCAGGATGTTTTCGTCGTCGTCAACCAGGGCGATGGTGGTCATGCCAATCTCTCACACTGCCGATCTGCCGGCAGCGCCAATATAGGGTGTGCGGCGCCAATGTGCAAAACCGGCAATCCGGCCTTCACCAGACCTTAAAGGCTTGGGGTTTAGTCTGACCGCGCCATGTTGGGGGGGGCAAGAGAATGAGCACGGATATTCATTTCGAGGTCTATCTCAAGAAACACCGCAAGGGCGGCTGGTGCCTTGACCAGGTTCTGGAGAATCGCAATGAGGCGCTGGCACTGGCCAGGGAGCGGCTGGCGGCCTACCCCAAGGGCTCGGTGCGGGTCAGCAAGGAATCCTATGACGCGGTGCAGAACAGCTTTCTGTCGGTCAACATTTTCGAGGCCGGGGCCGAGCGCCACACCCGGTCCATCCGCGCCGACAACAAGATGGAGCCTCCCTGCACCGCGCCGGATGACCTCTATGCCCTGCATGCCCGGCGCACTCTGGCGCGGGCGCTCGGCCCCTGGCTGCAGCGCAACCATGTCTGTGTGCTGGAGCTGCTGGCCCG
>JALWUB010000506.1 GCA_026993275.1 Robiginitomaculum sp.
GCCTCGATCATCATGCAGTTGATGCAGACCAGCGTGCCGGCGCTGGAGGCGCTGAAAAAGGAGGGGGAGACCGGGCGCAAGCAGATCAACCAGTACACCCGCTATCTGACCGTGGTGCTGGCCACCGTGCAGGCGTACGGGATCGCCATAGGGCTGGAAAACTCCAAGGGCGTGGTCGATAACCCGGGCCTGTTTTTCGAAATTTCCACCGTGGTGACCCTGGTCGGCGGGACCATGTTCCTGATGTGGCTGGGCGAACAGGTGACGGCGCGCGGCGTTGGCAATGGCGTGTCGCTGATCATTTTTGCCGGCATCGTGGCGGCCCTGCCCAAGGCGATCTTCCAGACACTGGACATGACCCGGGTGGGCCAGTTCACGTTTTTGGGTCTGGTCCTGCTTGGCGCGCTGGCCGTCGCTCTGGTGATGTTCATCGTTTTTGTCGAGCGCTCACAGCGGCGCTTGCTGATCCAGTATCCCAAGCGCCAGCACGGCAACAAGATGTTTGGCGGGGATTCGTCCTTCCTGCCGCTGAAGATCAACACCGCCGGGGTCATCCCGCCGATTTTCGCTTCCTCGCTCCTGCTGCTGCCAGCCACGCTGGCCGGGTTTTCGGCCCAGTCTGGCCCGGACTGGCTGCGCGTCATCGTCGCCGCGCTTGGCCGCGGCCAGCCGCTGTACATGATCGCTTATGCAGCAGGCATCATCTTTTTCTCGTTCTTCTATACCTCGATCATGTTCAACCCCGAGGAGACGGCAGACAATCTGCGCAAGAATGGCGGCTTTTTGCCCGGCATCCGGCCCGGCAAGCGCACGGCGGCCTATCTGGATTATGTTCTGTCGCGGCTGACGGTTCTCGGCGCCATCTATCTGACGGCGGTCTGTCTGTTGCCGGTGATCCTGGTCAAGGCTTATGCGGTGCCGTTCTATCTGGGCGGCACGTCGATTCTGATTGTGGTCAGCGTGACCATGGATACGGTGGCGCAAATCCAGTCGCATTTGCTGGCGCACCAGTATGAGGGGCTGATCAAGAAGACCAGGCTGCGGGGGCGCAGGCGATGAATCTGGTAATTTTCGGACCGCCCGGTGCAGGCAAGGGCACCCAGGCCAAACGCCTGGTGCAGGACCGCGGTTTTGTGCAATTGTCTACCGGCGACATGCTGCGCGCGGCGCGCAAGTCCGGCTCGGAACTGGGCAAGAGGGTCGCGGGCATCATGGATCGCGGCGAACTGGTTTCCGACGATATTGTTGGCGAACTGATCGCCGAACAGCTGGAAGTGCACAAGGATGCGCCGGGGTTTATCTTTGACGGCTTTCCGCGCACTCTGGCCCAGGCCGAGGCGCTGGACAAACTGCTGGCGGAGCGCGGCCAGGCGGTGGACCGGGTGATTCGCCTTGTCGTGGACGAGGATGCGCTTTTGGAGCGCATTGCCGCCCGCTTTGAGGCCGAGGGCCGCGAAGACGACAATCCGGAGACGTTCAAGGTGCGCCTTGACGCCTATAACCGGCAAACGGCGCCGCTCTTGCCCTTTTACAAGGACAAGGGCGTGCTGACGGAAGTAAATGGCATGGCTGGCATTGACGCAGTTGCGGCAATGGTGGCGCAAGTGCTGGATTTGGACTGAACAGGTGCCCCGGCCGGTTGACGGGCGGGGTGCGGGAGAGATAAAAAGCGCCCTCCGCAAAAGGGCAGAGTCAGCGGCGATGGCGTATGGAGCGCGATCGGCGGCTGTTCGTTTGCGGCATGCTTAATGGAGAATGGACTGTGGCTCGGATTGCCGGCGTAAACATCCCGACGAACAAGCGTGTTGAAATCGCGCTGCGCTACATTCACGGGATTGGTCCCGCGAAAGCGAAAGAGATTATCGAAAAGACCGGCATAGCGAGCGAACGCCGCGTGTCCGAGCTGACCGATGCGGAAATTCTCCGCATCCGTGAAACCATAGACCGCGACTATATGGTCGAAGGCGACTTGCGCCGCGACACCGCGGTCAACATCAAGCGGCTGATGGACCTGGGCCTGTACCGGGGGCTCCGCCACCGGCGCAACCTTCCGGTGCGCGGCCAGCGCACGCACACCAACGCACGGACCCGCAAGGGTCCGGCCAAAGCCATTGCCGGCAAGAAGAAATAGGGCGAAACAGATATGGCCAAGGAACCGGCACGGGTACGCCGTGCAGACCGCAAGAACATCACATCCGGCGTTGCCCATGTGAATGCCACATTCAACAACACCATGATCACCATCACCGATGCCCAGGGCAATACCATTGCCTGGTCTTCTGCTGGCGCCATGGGGTTCAAGGGATCACGCAAGTCCACGCCCTATGCGGCGCAGCTTGCGGCCGAAGATGCCGGCAAGAAGGCCCAGGAACACGGCATGCAGACCCTGGAAGTCAATGTCTGCGGCCCTGGCTCGGGCCGCGAATCCGCCCTGCGGGCGCTGCAGGCCATCGGCTTTACCATCACCACCATCCGTGATGTCACGCCGATTCCGCATAATGGCTGCCGTCCGCCCAAACGCCGCCGCGTCTAGGGCGTAACCATTTTTCCCGGTCTTGCCCGTGCT
>JALWUB010000507.1 GCA_026993275.1 Robiginitomaculum sp.
CATGGGCGGCGCGCATTTCCACCCGGGTCAGGCGCCAGACGGCGCTTTGCGCCCCGGTCACGCCGGTGATCAGATTGATCAATTGCGCATCGGCCACCTCGCCGACTTCATCCGCCAGGGCCTTGAAGGCGGTGAAAACCGCGGCAAGCCGGTCCGGCTCGATCTCGAAGCCCAGTTCCTTCGCCCGTGCCGCCAGGGCGTGCTTGCCCGAATGCTTGCCCAGGATCAGCGCATTGCTGTTCAGGCCGATATCGGCCGGGCGCATGATCTCGTAGGTGCGCCGGTCATTGAGCACGCCGTGCTGGTGAATGCCGGCCTCGTGGGCAAAGGCATTGCGGCCAACAATGGCCTTGTTGCGCGGCACCGGATTGCCGGTCATCTTGGCCAGCATGCGGCTGGCAGCATGGATCTTGGTGGTATCCACATCATGGCGCACGTCAAAGGCATCGGCGCGGGTCTTCAGCGCCATGATGGCCTCTTCGAGGGCGCAATTGCCTGCGCGCTCGCCAATGCCGTTGATCGCTCCTTCGATCTGCCGCGCCCCGGCACGCACGGCGGCCAGCGAATTGGCCACCGCCATGCCCAGGTCATCATGGCAATGGGCGCTGAAAATCGCCTGCTCTGCGCCGCCCACATGGCCAATCAGCCAGGAGAAGAGATCATAGATCTCGTCCGGCGTGGCATAGCCTACGGTGTCCGGCACATTGAGTACCTTCGCCCCGGCGCGCGCCGCCACTTCCAGCGCTTCGGCCAGAAAGTCGCGTTCGGTGCGAATCGCGTCCTCGGCGGAAAATTCCACCTCGTCGCACAGATCCCCCGCCTGATGCACGGCCTTTTCGATGGCCGCCAGCACCTGGGCCTTGCTCATGTTCAGCTTGGCCTTGCGGTGGATCGGGCTGGTGCCCAAAAAGATGTGGATGCGGCTGCGCTTTGCCGGTTTCAGCGCCTTGGCTGCTGCCTTGATGTCGCCCGTATTGCTGCGGGCCAGCGAACAGATCGTCGGCCCGGTGATCTCGCGGGCGATGCGCTCCACACCCTGGGCGTCGCCAGGCGATGCGGCGGCAAAGCCGGCCTCGATGACATCCACGCCCAGATCGGCCAGCGCCCCGGCCATCATCAGCTTTTCCTCCGCCGACATGGAAAAGCCGGGGGCCTGCTCGCCATCGCGCAAGGTGGTGTCGAAAAATGCCACCTTGGCACCAGATCTTGAAGATTCAGGCTTGGGCATGACAGGCTCCCTCATTGGCAGATTGCGGCTGTACGGCGGCAACCTGGCGGACCCCCACCAGGCGCCGGATCTGGCGGCTGAGCACGCCAATATCGCGCCCCGCCTCATGGGGCATGAGCGCCATGTCCAGATGCATGCTGCTCCCGGCCGTTTCCGGCAGGGCCAGGCCGCGCACCGAATACCCGCGCCGTTCAATGAGCCCGATCAGGCGCAGCAAGGCGCCTTCGGATGGTTCAAATTCGATATGCAGGGTTTGCGTGGTCATTCAACGCTCCATCATTTCTGTGTTGGATTTTCCGGGCGGCACCAGCGGCCAGACATTTTCGCGCGGATCAATGCGCACATGGGCCAGCACTGGCCCGGGTGTGGCCAGCAGCCGGTCTATGGCGGCGGCGCTTTGCTCGCGCCGGGAGACGGTGAAGGCCTCAATGCCAAAGGCGCGGGCGACGGCGGCAAAGTCCGGATTGTCATAAAGATCGACTTCCGAGAAATTGCCTTCGTAAAAAAGCTCCTGCCACTGGCGCACCAGGCCCAGGGTGGAATTGTCAAAAAGGACGATTTTCAGCGCCACCCCGTAACGCCGCACGGTCGCCAGTTCCTGGATGTTCATCATGATCGAGCCGTCGCCGGTGATGGTGACGACGCAATCCTCCGGGTGCGCCAGCTTGGCGCCGATACCGGCGGGAATGCCATAACCCATGGCGCCGAGGCCGCCGGAGGTCAGATGCGCTTCGGGGCGGCTGAAATGGCAATGCTGGGCCACCCACATCTGGTGTTGGCCGACATCGCAGGCGGCGACAAAGCGGTCGCCCGCGGCAATGGACAGATCACGCAAAAAGGCAGGTGCAAAAATGCCGGCCCCCGGCGCGTCATAACGCCAGGCATGGCGCGTGCGCAGCTCGCGTGCCCGCGCCCGCCATTGCGAAATATCGAGAATGCCCACGCGCAGTGATTCCAGCGCCTGTTTCAGATCGCCGGGCACGGCCACATCGGCGGCGCGCACCTTGCCGATCTCCGCCGGATCGCAATCGAGGTGGATCACCCGCGCATGGGGGGCAAAGGTGTCGACCTTGCCGGTGGCCCGGTCGTCAAAACGGGCGCCGCACACCAGCAGCAGGTCCGCTTCCTGCACCAGGATATTGGCCGTCTTGGCGCCATGCATGCCCAGCATGCCAAAGAAGTCGGCATTGCCGGTGGGCAGAACCCCGAGCCCGGTCAGGGTCGAAACCGCCGGCATGCCCGCCAGCATGTTGAAGCGGCGCAGGGCCTGCACGGCACCGGCCTTGGCAACACCGCCGCCAATATAGAGCACCGGCCGTTTGGCCCGC
>JALWUB010000508.1 GCA_026993275.1 Robiginitomaculum sp.
CGGCTCTGATTACCGGTTATGAAAAGGCCGTGCTTTATCCCGGGGACTATGCAAAGGATCTCTGCGCTTTCCTGGGATATGCCCCCACCAGCGATTTCCTTGATAAGGCCGTGCACTACATCACACCTGGACGCGGGCATGGAGAACTGCCCTAGTGTCATGAGCTTGCAGGCTAAATATGATTAAAACGCCATGGCATTTTCTTGAAAGCCTGAGCCCGTTTGCCCGGCGCAAGGGCTGGCTGTGCTGGGAGGACGGGCTGGCGCGCCGCCTGCGCTGCCCGGCTTGCCATGCCACGGCCAGAATGCCGACCCGGCTGTCCGTGGCGTCCCCCTTCGTGCGCCATCGCCGCTTCAGGCTCTATCATTGCCCGCACTGCGGCAGCGTCCACTGCCCGGACCTGAACGCACCCGCCTATGAAAGGCAAGACCTGGACGGCATGAAAGGCGGGTTCGAAGCTGCACGCACGTTCTATGTGGAACAGGGCGCGGGGCTGGAGAGCATGATCGCGCCGTTTTTCTGGCTGCAGGACAGCGGGACGAAATCCTTGCTGGAAGCCGGATGCGGCTATGGATTTTCGCTTGATTTTGCCAGGCGGGCGCTGGGCTGGACGGTGCAGGGCATTGATCCGTCTCACATCGCCCGGACGGGCGCCAGGGAACTGGGCGTGCCCATTGCTGACGGCTATCTCGATGCCGGCACCAGGCTGGACGGCATGCCGTTCGATCTGGTGTTTGCCTCTGAAGTCATCGAACATGTCGCTGATCCGGACCCGTTCGTGCAGGCTCTGGCCCGGGCCGCAGGCGCGCACGGCACCGTCATGCTGACCACGCCTGATGTTGGCGGCTTGAAGGCCGGGCGCAGCACAGAAGAGCTCATCCCTCTCGTTTCGCCCGGCTCACATCTGGTGCTGTTCAGCAAGGAGGGCCTCGCGGCCTGTCTGCGCCGGGCGGGCTTTGCCCATATCGCGGTGCACGCCCAGGGCGACACGCTTTATGCCTTTGCCGCCAGAAATCCAGTGGCCGTTGATGTCCGCACCCCCGTGGACAGTGCGGTCTTTGCCGGCTATCTGCAAAAGAGCCTGCGCAGAAAACAGCTTCCGGCGCATTTGTTCAGCGGTTTTGCCGGGCGGTTGTTGCGCTTGCAAACCGATGCCGGCGCGTATCAGGACGCGGACAGGACCTGGAAGCGGCTGGCGCGGCACTGGCGCACGCATTATGCCCTCGACATTGACAAGCCGGACAGTCTCGGTGCCGGTGGAGCACGCGATTGCGATTTTGTCTCCTATAGCCGCACCCATCCCTTCAACCTGGCGAGCGTGCTCTATTGCGGCGGCATTCTGGCGCTGAACGGCGCCGCGGACCCGGCGCTGGCGCAGGCGCGTTTTGCCGCCTGCGTGCGCGTTCACGAACAGATGGAAACCGTGCTCGGCGCCGTCAATGCCACGGACCTGCAAAGCCGCAGGCTGGCGCAGGACGCCCAGGTTCTGCTGGCCGCCCTGGTTGCGCAGCATGACCCGGCCGGGGCCGTGGCACAATTTGAGCAAATCGACCCTTCAGGCATTCCGGGCCAGGAAGAGCTCTACAGACGGACACGCCTTCAGGTCTTTGCGGCGGCCGCCAATACCGGTGACTATGATCACGCCATGCGCTTGCGCAGCAGCGTGGAAGACGATCTGGCGGACAGGCCCTGCACCGATGAATATGAGCGCTCTGCCGTCCTGGGTCTGGCCATGCTGGCGCTGAATCACGCGTTTGACCGCAAGACCGGCCTCAAGTGGCTGCAACGGGCCCTGGCCGATGCCCCCGACGCGCCACGCTACAACGCTATGCGCCAGGTCTGGGCCCGCCATGCCGCGGCGCGGGGTGTTGAATTGCTCAACCATGGCGGCCAGCAGGCCCTGGCGGCGCAGCGCGAAGCGCTGGGCCTGGCCCTGAAGGATGCGGCGCTGAGGCCGGAGGACTTTCCTGTTGTCGAGGCGCTGGGCCTGGCCTGTGCCCCGGATGCGCCGCAACAGGCGCTGTTCTGGTTTGAAAAGGCCCTGCCACTGGCCAGCGCGGCACAGCGCGCCATCACGCTGGAGCGGCTGCGCACCGCCAGCGCCAGGGTGTTTGGCGATGCCGTCAACCGGGGCGATGATGCCCTCGCCGCCAAAACCCGCGAGGCTGCCGCCGAACTGGCCAGGCAAACGGCCGCGCCCGGCCTCAGTTTCGCCCTCGGCCTGGATGCGTTGAACCGCCTGGGCGATCTGGACGAAGCGCAAGCCTGGTTTGAAAAGGCGGCCAAACAGGAGGAACAGCCGGAACTGGCCGTGCAGGGCGCCTTTCACCTGGCTCTGGTGCTGGCCAGAAAGGGACAGGCACAACCGGCGCGCCAGATTGCCGATGCGCTCTATGATCCGGCCCATGCGCAGGCAGGCCTAGTTCAAAAGACCCTCGGCGCGCGTGCCGCAGAGCTTGACGCCGCCATTGCCAGCGCCGCATAGAAAGGCATGAACAAACTGCGCGCCCTGCTTCGACGTGTCTGGATGCTGTTCGCCGGTGAGCGCGAACGCA
>JALWUB010000509.1 GCA_026993275.1 Robiginitomaculum sp.
GGCAAGGCCAGGCCAAGCAGTCCTGCGAAAAAGAAAAGCGCCAGAAGGCGCAGGCCAGTATGCGGCAGATACATCATAAAACCCGTCTCAGGAAAACAACCGGCCAATCCGTTCGAACAGGCCGAAATAGCGCAAGTCATTGAAGGTGGCAAACACCATCAGGCTCAAGATCAGGGCCAGCCCGATCCGGAACCCGACAAGCTGCACCCTCTCGCTCAACGGCCTGCCTGCAACGGCCTCGAATGCGTAATACAACAAGTGCCCCCCATCAAGTACCGGAACAGGCAATAAATTCACCAGGCCAATGGCAACGGACAACATGGCGGACAGCGTCATCAGGCCTGCAATGCGCATGGCGAACGAGACCGGCAGACTGTGTGTGTCCACAGAAGCGGCCGTGCCAACCGCGCCGGTATAGGCAAAGATCCGCAATGGCCCGCCCAGCATGTCCACCGAGCCGCGCCCGTGCACCAGACGGCCAAGAAATTTCAACTGATCGCTGATGCTGTTCCAGGTGCGGCGCGCCCCGGCCGCCAGTGCCGCCAGCGGTCCATAACGATGGTGTTCGACAACCCGGGCATCGGCGCTGATGCCCAGATAGCCAATGCGCATGGTTTTGCCGAGCATGTCCTGCTTTTCGATCAGTTTCGGCGTAACCCTCAGCTTGACCTCGCTGCCATCACGGCGAACCAGAAAGGTAATTGGCGTATTCGCTGCAATGGCAACGATTTCAGCGACATCTGAAAAAGTGTTGATCTTGCGCCCATCGGCAGCAACCAGCACGTCACCAGGCTGAAACCCGGCGCGGGCGGCCGGCGAACCGGCCTCAACGCTTTGCACGCGCGCCGGTATGCTGGTCGAGCCCACAGCCATCAGCAGGGCGGCAAACACTACCATGGCATAAAGAAAGTTCATCAATGGCCCGGCGGCAACGATAATGCTCCGGCGCCAGACCGGCAGCAGGTGGAACATGCCGCTGGCTGCCCCAGACTTGCCTGCTTCTGCATGGATTGCCTCCCTGTCGGGGGCACTGGCCGCATTGGCGTCGCCAGCAAACTTGACAAAGCCGCCAATGGGGAAAAGCGAAACCCGCCACAAGGTGCCATGGCGGTCGGTGCGCTGAAACAGCGTTTTGCCAAAGCCTATGGAAAACACCTCGACCCTGGCGCCCAGCGCCCGCGCAGCCAGGAAATGCCCCATTTCGTGCACAAACACGATCAGTGTGAACACAAAAACGAATGAGAGGATATATTCCGCTGTATGTAGCAAGGCCTGCATGGATCGTCCTGTCCCGGTTAACTCATGTCTTTTCAGTGCAAGCAGTCGCGGGCACGGCGGCGCGCCAGCTGGTCCACCGCAAACACATCATCATAGCTTGAATGATGTCCTTGCCATGGCTCTGCCTCAAGCACTTTTGCAGCAAGCCCGGCAATGTCCAGAAACCCGATGCGGCCCTGCAAGAAGGCCTCCACCGCGACTTCATTGGCCGCATTAAGCGCGGTGCAGGCCACGTCACCGGCGGCCATGGCATCCCTTGCCAGCGCCAGTGCCGGAAATTGCGCCTCATCAGGCTTTTCAAAATCGAGCCGCGCAATGGCCGCAAGATCAAGCCGGGCGCAGGGCGTAGCAATGCGCTGCGGCCAGGCAAAGGCCGAAGCGATCGGCACCCGCATGTCTGCCGGCCCCAATTGCGCCAGGATGGAGCGGTCTTCATATTCGACAAGGCCATGAACCACCGATTGCGGATGAATCAGAATCTCAAGTTGATCGGGACTTGCGTCAAAAAGATGGCGGGCCTCGATCAATTCCAGCCCCTTGTTCATCAAGGTTGCGGAATCGACGGAAATCTTGGCGCCCATGGACCAGACCGGATGCGCCACGGCTTGTTCCGGCGTGGCGGTTTTCATCTGTTCGCGCGTCCAGGTGCGAAATGGCCCTCCAGAGGCCGTCAGAATGATCCGCGACAGGGCGCTGCCCCGGTTTTGGCCCAGCACCTGGAAGATGGCATTGTGCTCTGAATCCACGGGCAGGACCTGCGCCCCGGTGCGCGCGCAGGTTTGCATCAGCAAGGACCCGGCGCACACCAGCGATTCCTTGTTGGCAATGGCGATAACACCGCCGCGGGCGGCGACTTGCAAGGTCGAGCGCAAGCCCGCAGCGCCAACAATCGCCGCCATGGTCCAGTCGGCATCATGGCAGGCCGCTTCCTCAACCGCCCCCTCCCCTGCAGCACAGGCAATGCCGGTGCCGGCCAGGGCGCGCGTCAGCTCATCCTTCTTGCTCTCGTCCGCCAGCGCAACAAATTCAGGACGGAACGTGCGCGCCTGCCTGGCCAGCGCATCAACATTGCTGTTGGCCGTCAGGGCAACAATCCTGATACTGTCCGCGCCATTGCGGGCCTGCTGGTCGGCGATGATGTCCAGTGTCGAAAGCCCGACTGAACCGGTGGAGCCAAGAATGCTGACGCGTCTGGCCTCTTTGGTTTGACAGGGCGTGTCCATGTCAGACCACAATTCCGGGAAACGCCATGTGAAACAGCGCCAGCGCCATGCC
>JALWUB010000510.1 GCA_026993275.1 Robiginitomaculum sp.
GCATCATAGGCCGGGTCGAGATCGGCGGCGATGGCAAGGCGCCGGCAATCGCCGCGCTGGACCACGAACAGCACCACGGCACGTGCGCCTTGCGTCGCCATCTGCGCCAGTTCGTCCATGTGCCGGGCGCCGCGCGCGCTGACCGAGTCGGGAAACTCCGCCAGGCCCGGCGTGCGCGACAGGGTGACGCTTTTCACCTCCACATAGCAATCGCGCCGCCCCGCGCCGCCAAGCACGAAATCCACCCGGCTGGCAGCGCCATAGCGGACCTCCCGGCGCACGTCCGCATAGCCTTGCAGGTCCGCAATCACGCTGTTGCGGATGGCCTCTTCGGCCAGCGCATTGGCGCGGCCGGTGTGCACGCCCACCAGGGCGCCGTCGGCCTCGACAAGCTCCAGCGAGTGGCGCAATTTGCGCTTCGGATTGCCGCTGTCGGAGATGAAGACGCGCGCTCCCGGCTCCGCCAGCCCCAGCATGGAGCCGGGATTGGCGCAATGCACGGTCATCTCCTGGCCCGAGGGCAGGCGCACATCGGCCAGGAAGCGCTTGTAGCGGTGCAGCAGGACGGCCGAGCTGAGGGGAGGGGAAAACTGCATGCCGCCATTGTGCCTGCGCTGCCGCCCGGGGCAAGATGAAAAAGGAGGAGGCCATGCCGCACCAAGCTGCCATTCTGGTCATTGGCGACGAGATTCTCTCGGGCCGCACCCGGGATTCGCATGTGCAGACGCTGGCGCGGTTTTTGCTGCCCTTTGGCATCACCGTGGGCGAAGCGCGCATCATTGGCGATGACCCGGCGCAGATCGTGGCCGCGCTCAATGCCCTGCGCAGCGCCCATGACTATGTCTTCACCACTGGCGGCATCGGCCCCACTCATGATGACCGCACTGCCGATGCCGTGGCCAGCGCCTTTGGCGTGCCCATTGATGTAAACGATGAGGCCAAGGCGATGCTGCAGGCCCATTACGCCAGGAGCGGCACCAAGCTGAATGCGGCGCGGCTGCGCATGGCGCGCATCCCGCACGGTGCGGCCCTGATCCGCAATCCGCTCACCGGCGCGCCGGGGTTTCAACTGGGCAATGTCTTTGTGCTGGCCGGGGTGCCGGCGGTCTTGCGCGCCATGCTGGCCGATGTGGCGCCGCACCTGCATGCCGCGGCGCCGCCCAAAAGCGTCTCCATCCGTGCGCCGGGCCTGCGCGAAGGCGACATTGCCCTGGAGCTGGGTGATATTGCCGAACAATTCCCCGGCCTGTCCATCGGCAGCTATCCATGGCTGGAGGGCGAAGACCATGGGGTCAATCTGGTGGCCCGCGGACAGGATGCGGCGCAACTGGACGAGGCCGCCCGGCGCTTGCGCGCCCTGGTGCGCGAACACGGCGTTACGCCGCAATAAACACTTTATTTTGGCCGGGCTTTCGCCATAGTGCGCCCTGCCAGCACGGCGCGGGCGTGATGGAATGGTAGACATAAGAGACTTAAAATCTCTGGGCCGCATGGCCGTGTGGGTTCGAGTCCCACCGCCCGCACCATATCCCTGATCTCGCGGCAAGGCCCTTCGGCCTGCCTCCGATGCGGCGGCGAACGATCGCTGGGGCGCCGCCGCGCCCTTGAGCGCTGTCCAACGGCAAGCAAGAAAACACAACCGTGTCATCCCGGAAAAACGTCAGTTTTATCCGGGACCCATCGTGCCGCACCTCCGCCATCGACCCCGGATATTTTCTATGAAAATTCCGGGGTGACACAGGGTCAAAGATGACACAGGGGGCAAAGACACAACGCCAACTCTTTAGAGTGTTTCACGTTTTGATGGAATCAAAACCGCACTCTATCCTTTTGTTTTGCTGCACGTCTTGTCCGAAAACCGGTTCCCATCCCGGATCGGGGTCCGGGACAGGCTTTTTCGGGAAGTGCCCTCGTCTGGCTTCAATAGCCGATGGCCTCGCCATCCTTGCGCATTTCCGAGGCAGCCGAGTAAACTCCGGTTTCCGGATTGACACGGATCGCCTGATAGCCGCCAAAGCCGCCATCTGAGGGGCCCAGCACATAACCCATGGCCTTGAGCGCGTCGCGGGTTTCCTGGGGCACGCCATTTTCCAGATGCACCACACCCACACCCCGGCGCGGCGCGCCGGTGGGCTGGGCCGAGCCGTCATGGCGCCAGCGCGCGGCATCGCCCGCCGCCTGCACGTTCAGGCCGTAATCAATCATGTTGACGATGATCTGCACATGGCCCTGGGGCTGCATTGCGCCGCCCATCAGGCCAAACGACATCCACGGCTTGCCATCCCTGGTGACAAAGGCCGGGATGATGGTGTGAAACGGCCGCTTGCCCGGGGCATAGACATTGGCATCGCCCTCATGGAGCGAGAACAATTGCCCGCGGTTTTGCAGCATGAAGCCGAGCCCGTCCGGCACCAGGCCCGAGCCCATGCCGCGGTAATTGGACTGGATCAGCGACACCATCATGCCATCCTTGTCGGCGACGGTGAGATAGGTGGTATCGCCCTGCTCGATGGCCTTGGGATCGCCGGGGCCGACATCCACCATGGCCTTGTC
>JALWUB010000511.1 GCA_026993275.1 Robiginitomaculum sp.
CCGGGAGAGGGCAAGAGCGAAGACGTGCACCTGGATGTGCGCCATATCCTGCGGCCGACCTTGCCGCATCCGGATTTCACCAAGGTCATCGAGGCCAGCGGCAATGGCATGATCTCGCTGGAATTGACCCGTGATGGCGGCAAGCCGGTGGATGTGCTGGAAATCAATGGCGCGATCTCTGATCGCCAAGCGACGCGAATCGAGGACTATTTGTGGAGCCAGATCCCCGAAGCCAGCTATTTGCGGGAGATGGTCGGGCAGATCGAAGGGCCGGTGCGCAGTCATCCGCTGGCGCTGACGCAATTGCTCGCCGCCTATCACATGGTCAAGGCAGCGCTTGGCGAACATGCGCTCTGAAGAGGGATAACCAGACATGACCGCAACATTCACAGACATGGCCAATGCCATCCGCGCGCTTTCCATGGACGCGGTGGAGCGCGCCAATTCGGGCCATCCGGGCATGCCCATGGGCATGGCCGATGTGGCCACCGTGCTGTTCACCAGATTTCTCAAGTTCGATCCGGAAGATGCCAGCTGGCCGGACCGGGACCGCTTCGTGCTTTCGGCCGGGCATGGCTCCATGCTGCTCTATTCGCTGTTGTGGCTGACCGGCTATAAGGGCTGGTCTCTGGAGGATCTGAAGGACTTCCGTCAGCTGGGCTCCAAGACCGCAGGCCATCCCGAATATGGCCATGCGCCGGGGATCGAGACCACCACCGGGCCGCTGGGGCAGGGCCTGGCAACGGCGGTGGGCATGGCCCTGGCCGAACGCATGCTGCGCGCCCGCTATGGCGAGGACCTGGTCGATCACATGACCTATGTGATCGCCGGCGATGGCGACCTGATGGAAGGCATCAGCCATGAAGCCGCGGGGATTGCGGCGCGGCAAAACCTCTCCAGGCTGATCGTGCTGTGGGATGACAACCACATCACCATTGACGGCTCCACCGAAATTTCCACCTGCGAGGACACCCTGGCGCGCTTCGACGCCTATGGCTGGTCCACCCGCCGTGTCGATGGCCACGACCCCGAGGCCATCACCAGGGCCATTGCAGCAGAGCGCGAAACCGGCCGCCCCTCGCTGATTGCCTGCCGCACCATTATCGGCTTTGGCGCCCCGCACAAGCAGGGCACGTCCGGCGTGCATGGCGCACCCCTGGGCGCTGAGGAGATCAAGGCGGCCCGCAAGACCCTGGGCTGGCCATATCCGCCCTTTGAAATCCCGCAAAATATCCTTGATGCCTGGCGCGAAGCCGGGGCCCGCGGCGGCGTGCAGCGCGAAGACTGGCTGGAACGGCTGGAGCGCTCGCCTGATGCGGAACGCTTCAGCCACGACATGTCCGGCGCCCTGCCGCAAGGCTTCGCGAAGATCGCCGGGCAGATCAAGCACGATTTTGTCCGCAATCCCAAAAAGCTGGCCACGCGCAAGACCTCCAAGGCGGTGCTGGACGGCCTGACCAAAGCCGTGCCCAACATGGTGGGCGGCTCGGCCGATCTGACCGGCTCCAATGGCACCCTGGCCGACGGCATGGCGCTGGTCTCGCCCGATGATGCCCGCGGCAATTACATCGAATACGGCGTGCGTGAATTTGGCATGGCCGCGGCGATGAACGGCATGGCCCTGCATGGCGGCTTCATTCCCTATGGCGGCACCTTCCTGGTGTTTGCCGATTACATGCGTCCGGCCATGCGGTTGTCGGCGCTGATGGGGGTGCGGGTGATCTATGTGATGACTCACGATTCCATTGGCCTTGGCGAGGACGGGCCGACGCACCAGCCGGTGGAGACGCTGGCGTCCTTGCGCGCCTTGCCCAATTGCCTGGTGTTCCGTCCCGCCGATGGCGTGGAAACGGCGGAATGCTGGGCACTGGCCTTGCAGCACCACGAAACCCCCTCCGTGCTGAGCCTGACCCGCCAGGGCGTCGAGCCGGTGCGGGTCGAGCATGTGGCCGAAAACCTGAGCGCCCGCGGCGCCTATGTGCTGTATGAGCCCGATACCGGGCGCGATGTCACCCTGCTGGCCACCGGTTCAGAAGTCGAGATCGCCGTTGCCGCCTCGGACCAGTTGGCAAAGGAGGGCGTGCGCGCCGCCGTCGTGTCCATGCCGTGTTTCGAACTGTTCGCGCAGCAGGATGCCGCCTATCGGCAGGAGGTTCTGGGCACTGCCCCGCGCATCGCCATCGAGGCCGCCGTGGAACAGGGCTGGGAGCGCTGGCTGGGCGAAAACGGCGTGTTCATCGGCATGCACGGCTTTGGCGCCTCTGCCCCGGCCAAGGCGCTGTATCAGCATTTTGGCATCACCGCCGATGCCGTCACCGACGCCGCCAGGCACGTGCTCGCAAGGGAGACATCTGATGCGTAACAAAACCTATGATGCCGGCGTCAAGGACTACCGCCTGACCTATTGGGACCCGGACTATACCCCCAAGGACACGGACCTGCTGGCCTGTTTCAAGATCACGCCGCAAGAGGGCGTCGATCGCGAGGAAGCCGCCGCCGCTGTCTGCGCGGAAAGCTCCACCGGCACCTGGACCACGGTGTGGACCG
>JALWUB010000512.1 GCA_026993275.1 Robiginitomaculum sp.
GTCGAGGGGGTGCGCGATGTCAAGGTCAATCTGGTCTTTGATCCGCCCTGGGACCCGTCGCGCATGTCCGATGTGGCGCGCCTGGAACTGAACATGTTTTAGGACAATTTGCCAGAACCTTGCTTCATTCCCCTGCAAGGCGTAATGTTTTGCCATCAAAAAGGGGGGTGGCATGGCTCTGGCACAAACAGCATTCGAGAAGCAGACTCACCCCGGCCTCATGGCGGCCGCTGCAATTGCGGTGCTTGCAAGCGCCGGAGTTGCACACGGCCAGGCCGTGCCCGTGGCGGTGCAAGCCAGCACGCTGCCGTTTGAATTTGCCGTCACTACCGCCGGTGTTTCCAGAATACAGGGGCAGGTTTCCTCATCCGGGGTGATCTGGACGTGCAAGGGCAGGACCTGTTCAGCGCGCGCCAGATATCCGGGCTTTGGCGTCAGGGCCTGTCACGAACTGGCCATGAAAGTCGGCCCGGTGCGCGCCTTCCGCCTGGTCAGGCAACCGCCCACACTGGCGCGCGTCAAGGGCTATCCGTTCAGCGCCGGTAAACTTGCCAGGTGCAATCAGGGGCTTGCGCAAGACAAATCAGACAAGGCCGGGCGGGCAGGGGGCAAGAGCGCTTTCACGCCGCCGCCAATACTGCCCCCGGCTGGCGGCATCTCTGCGCCAATGGCTGGCAGCCAGAGCGCATCGTCTGCCAATCGTGCCCGGCAGATCGGCGAGGCCAGCGGCCGCATGAAACAGGCCAGGGAATTGCAGCGCCTGCATGATCTGGGCTCGCCGGTGGATCAGGCCATGGGGCACGGCGCAAGCGGGCAGCAGGATTGCCGCAATGCGGCGGACCGCGCCAACTGTCTGCGCGGCAATCTGGGCGCGGGCAAAGCGCCTGCTGCCGCGGCGGGCCATTCCATGCGTGATTGCATCATGGGGCCAAACCCGCAAAACTGTTTCAACAGCGGCGGCAGCACGCGCCCGGGACACTTGAGTTCCGGTCCGGCCGGTGATCCCAGGGGGCAGGTCAAGGATCCGAGAGGGGTTAGTGCAGTTCGCGTTGGGCGCTATGATACGGGTCCGGTTGATGACTGGAGCGGCTGGGTAACCAGCCATCCGACCAACGGAACCGTAACACGGAGTCGGCAGGGACACGACAGGCAAGGCAATCTGGTTGAGGAGTTTGTCTTCCTGTACGATGACGGCCAATCTGCACATGTGATCAGGGTCACAGAAACCGACGCGGAACATGATCGTTACAAAGTCTCTACATTTACAGAAATGCGTGATGAATATGACGAGATCATGGAGACGCGGGAATCGACCGCATTTCGCACACGCGCACGGGTTACAGTCACCGATCCGGACGATGAGGGGGCAGGGCAGACGGGCCAGGCCGCGCCCGACAGTGCCAGTTCCGGCCCGGCCGATACGTGCAACTGGAACCCGGCGCTGGGCAAATGCACGGCGCCCGCGCCTGACCCCAGGGGCAATACCTCACAGCCGGGGCCGGGCCATACGGACACCGGCATATTGGGCCGCAATGCCCCCAAGACAGACCTTGGCGCGGCGATCAATTGCGGCGATGCCAGCAAAGAAGCCTGCAACCGTGCGGGGGCCGGGCTGAGCAATGCGGCCAGGCCGCTGGAGCACAAGGACCCCGGCCCTGCGCTGGGCAGCCCGCCGCATTAAGTTCGCTATCGTTCTTGTTGCCGCACCCTGTGGTGGTTTTCCTGAAAAAACCGGTTTCACCGGCCGGGGAAGTTTTCTAGAGTGAACCACGCTAGAGCACTTCCCGAAAAGTGGGAACCGGTTTTCGGATAAGAAGTGCGACTAAACAATAGGATAGAGTGCGGTTTTGATTCTATCAAAACGTGAACCACGCTAAAGTCACAGGGGCGAAGCGATGAGCAATGGGGTGCAAACGGCCAGGGTGCGGGCTGTCTGGTGGCGGCAGGACCGGGCCGGGCTTTGGCGCTGTGCGCCGGGCATCCTGATGACCGGCAGCCGGTGATCCCTGCGCATGGACCTGTTGCTTTCCCATCTTGACCTGCTGATGTTTGCCGCCGCCGTGCTGGTGCTGCTGTCGGGCTATCCGGTGGCGTTTTCGCTGGCCGGGGTGGCGCTGCTGTTTGCCGGGATCGGCATTCTCACCGGACGTTTTGACCCGGCGCTGCTGGGGGTGTTGCCCAACCGCATCTATGGCGGCGTGATGACCCGCCAGGTGATGGTGGCGGTGCCGCTTTTCGTGTTCATGGGGGTGATGCTGGAGCGCTCGAAGATCGCCGAAGAGCTGCTGGAAACCATGGGCGGCCTGTTCGGCAGCCTGCGCGGCGGCCTCGGCTTTGCCGTCATCACCGTGGGCGCCCTGCTGGCGGCCTCGACCGGCATTGTGGGCGCCACCGTGGTGACCATGGGCCTGCTGTCCTTGCCGACCATGCTGCGCAATGGCTATTCGCCATCGCTGAGCGCGGGGGCGATTGCCGCCTCGGGCACGCTGGGGCAGATCATCCCGCCCTCCATCGTGCTGGTGCTGCTGGGCGA
>JALWUB010000513.1 GCA_026993275.1 Robiginitomaculum sp.
GTCATATCTGGCTGGTGTTGTCATGCGTGTTCAGTCCTGTTCAGCGTGTGAAGGCGGTGTCATGGCGCACACCAGAACACGCGGATCAAAAACGCCGCCCATCAGCAAGGTGTGATCAAAGTGTGCCACCACGGATGCCGCCGAAAGCGGATCGCCAAGAGAGAGGTAAATCTCCTTGATGGTTTTTTTCTGCGGGTCGATGCGAATGACCTGTGACGGGCTGCGCACCCGGGCGGATTTGGCGTGTCTTGAGAAGGTCAGCAGCTTGGGGTGCGCCGCCACCCACAGCACACCGTCCGGGTCAACGTCGATATTGTCCACGCCGGTGTGCAGCACAAGCTCGTCTTTCAGGGCCAGTGCGCCGGTTTTGCGGTCGCGGTCAAAAAACCGCACGGACTGGTCGCCGCTGGCGCCCACATAAAGGATCCGGCCATCATTGTTGAGCTGCACGCCATTGGCATAGCCGACATGATCAAAGACGATGCGCGCCTTTGCGCCGTTGTAATAGACCACATTGCCGCCCTTTTTCCGCAGCAGCACCTCAAGGAATTCGGCCCGGGAGCCATAGGGGGCGGCCAGGTCATTGGTGACATAAAACGCCGCTTCTCCGGCTGCGGCGACATCATTGGGGCGCCGGATCAGCGGGTCTGTAACGGCGTGATCAAAAACCAGGCCGCCGTCTTCAATGCGAAAAACGGCAATGCGGCTTTGCGACCAGTCGCCATGCTCGACAACAAACAGGCGCCGCGTGCCGTCCTTGCCAACCCACAAATCAATGCCGTGAGGAGAAAAGCGTTTTGAATCATAACCGTGCAGGGCCAGTCTGTGCGCTGTGTCCGGCGCGTTCAGCGGCATCACCCATATGGCACCTGCAGACCGCCGGTTGCGGCGGTCGTGGCTGGAAATATAGGCCAGGCCCGCGCCATGGTCGATAACGATGTCCTCGGCCCCGGCAATGCCCTCAATGCTTTCGCACTGGCCATCAAAATGCGGTTTCAGGCTTGTCAGCTGGCCGGTCCAGGCAAGAGTCCGCCACCACATCCAGGATGCAGCCAGCGCCAGCACCAGCACCAGCGCGCCGCCAATGCGCAAGGCCTTCCCCATGTTTTCCTCCTGCGCCGGTGTGCCGCCTCCCGCCGCTAGCGCGTTCATGGCGCCATGGCAAGGGCGCAGCGGGGCTTTGGCTTGCTTTCGTGCGCCCGGAGGTTAAAAGCAGGGCATGTTTTTGCAGGGTCTTTGGTATTTTGGCGCCCTTTCGGCGCAGGTGAAAACCGGCGCGCCCCTGGCGGTGCAGATCGCAGGCGAGCCGTTATTGCTTGGCCGCGACGCCAGGGGCGCCGTCTTTGCCTTGCGCGACATCTGCCCTCACCGGGCCATGCCGTTGAGCGAGGGCGTGCAGCACACAGGTGCAAACGGGGAGACGCACATAGCCTGCCCCTATCATGGCTGGCGCTTTGGCGTGGACGGGGTGTGCCGGGCGATTCCGTCCCTGACCGAAGACCAGGCCGCCGCCATGGATATCGGCAAGATCCGCACCCGCGCCTATCCGGCCCGCGAGGTCCAGGGGCTGGTCTGGATCTATCTGGGCAAGGAGGGCGAACAGCCGCAAGGCCCGCCGCCGCGCCTTGACCATGTGGGCGACAGCGCGCCGCGCCTGCATGTGGAGATGGATTTTGACTGCCCGCTGGATCATGCGGTGATCGGGCTGATGGACCCGGCCCACATTCCCTATATCCACCGCCAATGGTGGTGGCGCACGGCCCGCTCCGTTCATGAAAAGCAAAAGGCTTTCGGGCCGGTGCCGCTGGGCTTTTCCATGCTGCCGCACCAGCCCTCGTCAAATTCCTTTTTGTACAAATTGCTGGGCGCGAAGCCGCAGACCGAAATCCGCTTTGAATTGCCGGGCCTGCGCACGGAATATGTGCTGGCGGGCGGGCGCCAGGTCACCGGATTTACGGCCGTCACGCCGGTGGACGAAGCGCAGACCAAGATCACCATCGCGCTCTATTGGGACCACCCGCTTTTGACGCTCGTTCCCGATGTCTTGCTGCACAAGGCGATCATGACATTTGCCGGCCAGGACCGCGATGCCGTGCAGGCGCAGCAGAAGGGCCTGCGCCATGATCCCAAACTGATGCTGATTCATGATGCCGACGTGCAGGCCATGTGGTATTTCAAGCTCAAGCGTGAATGGGCCGACGCGCGCGCGCAAGGCCGTCCGTTTGTCAATCCGGTGAAACCGGCGGTTCTGCGCTGGCGCAGCTGATCATCAAGGGAGCAAGCCGATGTTGAGCCTTGTGAACACCCTGATCGCAATTTCGGTCATTGCGGTCGTCCTGACCCTCTTGCTTGGGGTTTACACCATGGCCCGCGGCGGCGAGGGCGCCGGCAAGAGAAGCAATGTCCTCATGCGCTGGCGCATTGTCCTGCAGGCCATCGCCATCGTCATGCTGCTGATCGGGTTTTTCCTCAAGGCCAAGATGCGCGGCGGCTGACATGGTGCGGCTCAACAGGA
>JALWUB010000514.1 GCA_026993275.1 Robiginitomaculum sp.
TGCTCAGGCTGTTGCCGGTGGCATGGCGCACAACATAGAGATAGGCGTCCGGATAGGCATTCAGCCGGACCAGGCCGCGGATCAGGTTCTTCTTTTCATCAAATTGCAAATTGATCCTGCCATTGCGCGCGGCCGCGTAAGCCCCGGCCGAGGGCACTTCGAAAGGCGGCGCATCCTTTGCCTCCACCCGCGCCAGCACCGCGCCGGAGCCATCGAGAATATAGGCGGCACTGAAAAACCGCCGCTCGGCCTGAAAGCGCAGGTAATCGGTAAACAGGATCGGCCCGTCATGCAGGTTCTTCACCGCCTCGGGCTGGTTCAGGTCACTGGCCATGGGCGGGATTTCGCTGGCCACCTCGTCGGCCTGGGCCTGCATGGTCTGGCGGGCCACGGCGACAATGTTGTCGGTCAGGGTGGCGACACGGCCGGAAAACCAGGACTCGATCCCCCGCGTATAGACAAGGGCGAAAAAGATCGCCACGATCACGGCCGGCAGCACCGCCGCCATGGAAAACATGCCGGCAAAGCGCAAATGCAGCTTGGGGGCCGATTCATCGCGGCTGCGCATCATCCACAAGCGCACCAGCCGCGCCAGCACATAACCGGCCAGCCCCAGAACCAACAGCAGATTGGCAATCAGCACGCCGATCAGAAATGCGCTGCCGGGGCCATAGCGCCCGCCGCCGGACAGCGCAAACAGTGCCCCCAGGGCCGTCACCACTATGGCAATGGCGTAAAGGGCGCCAAACAGGGCCGAACTGAGCACATTGGCCGGCCGGGCAAAACGGGCATCGAGATGTCGGTCAGAACGCATACAGACTTCCGTGCGGGCCAGGAGACTGTCCCGATAGAGACACTTTTGCCACACCTGTTGCCAGAACTCAACACTGCTGCTGCCGGGGTTTATAGGCCTGAGCGCCTAGGGTCAAAACCCATTCAAAGACGCCTGCCGTTCTCATAACATTTTGTTTTTTCTACATTATTCAACCATCGTCGTCATTGCGGCGCAGGCCGCAATCCATCTTGATGCATCAAAATGGACCCCGGCCTCCGCCGGGGTGACGGCTTTTCATACAGAGAATCCGCGTTTCTTGTGCTTTGAAGACTTTTTTCAAAAGGAAAATCAAGATCGAATGAGTCTGCGCGCTAGAGCACTTCACGTTTTGATAGACTCAAAACCGCACTCTATCCTTTTGTTTAGCCGCACTTCTTATCCGAAAACCGGTTCCCATCCCCGGCTCAGGGGCCGGGACAGGCTTTTTCGGGAAGTGCTTTAGGAGCGGAGCAGGCCGAGGCGGACGAGTTTCTTGCGCAGGGTGTTGCGGTTGATGCCCAGATGCCGGGCGGCCCTGAGCTGATTGCCTGCGCACAGGGCCATCACCTGTTGCAAGAGGGGGCGCTCCAGCGCATCCAGCGCCTGGCCATAGAGGTTCTCCGGCAGGGTTTGCGCATCCACCGCGCCCAGCCAGAGCGCCAGGGCGCGCGATATGGCCTCGTCCAGCCCGGCGCCCTCCGCAGCGCCGGATTGATCCTGTGCGCCTGCGGACAACAGGTCATCCGCCTCGATGACCGGGCCCGGGCTCATCAGGACGGCGCGCTGCACCAGCGTGCGCAATTCGCGCACATTGCCCGGAAAGCTGCGCCCCTGCAGGGCGCGCAATGCGGCCGGGCTCAGGGATTTTTGCCCCTTGCCAAACGCACTCGCGAAACTGCGCGCCAGCGCCGCCACATCCTCCGCGCGCTGGCGCAGGGGCGGCAAATGGATGGGAATGGTGTTGAGACGGTAAAGCAGGGCCGGGTCCACGCCGGGCACGGCGCCGCGGGCATCCGCGCCGCGCAGTGTCGCCATCACGCGCGGGCCCGGCGCATTGTCCAGACGCGCCAGGGCCGCCAGCACCAGGGCATGCTGGCTGGCGCTCATTTCTGTGAGGCCCTCCAGCACCAGCGTGCCGTCGCGGGCCGTGTTGATGGCATCGTCCAGGGCAGCAGCAAATCCGGTGTCAGCCCGGGGAAAGTGCAGTGTCACGAAGGCGCCGCCCGCGCGCGGGCCATAATCGTGAATGACCCGGGCGGTCAGGCTCTTGCCGGTGCCGGTCTCGCCGCTCAGCAGCACCGGCACGTCAACATGCGCGGCCTGGGCAATGCGCCGGTAGAGCGCCTGCATGAGGGCGGATTCGCCAATCAGCGGCAAATGCGGCGCCGCGCTGCTGTCCGCCTCCTGCCTGGGCTGCAGCGCGCTGGCAATGGAGGCGGCCAGCTGGGAAAAACTGAACGGCTTGGCGAAATAGTCATTGGCGCCGAAGCGGGCCGCGAGCAGCGATGTCAGCACCGTGTTTTGCGCACTCAGGATCAGCACCGGCAAATGCGGGAATTGCTGCCGGATTTGCCGCAACAGTTCAAAGCCGTTGCGGGCCGGGTCATGAATGTCCACGTCGATCAGGACAAGGTCGCCCTCGCCATTGCGGGTCCAGCGCCACAGGGTGTCAAAATCGGCGGTCGCGCGCACCGCATAGC
>JALWUB010000515.1 GCA_026993275.1 Robiginitomaculum sp.
TGTGACCTTCCCCTTGTGGAAGCCCGCAAGCATGCTGTTCGCAGACCGCTTCAAGGCCTGGGAACTGGCGCGGCTTGAAAAGGCCGCGCAAGATGAAAGCAGGCCGCCGGTCATGCGCGGCAGTCTCTATGCGGGTCTTTTCTTCGGCATATCCATGGCCGCTTACTTCGCCATCTGGAACAGCCTGGAGAAGGGCCCTGATGCAGACGTCATTGCCACCGCCCTGGCGGCCGGGCTGGTGTCCGGCGTCGTGTTCGGCGTTCTCTTCCATGCCTTCATGACATCCTTTCTGTTGCGCCGCGGGCGCCCGCGCCAGGACTCGCACCGCCGCCCTCAATCCTGAAACAGCACACGCGGATTCATGATGTTGTGCGGATCCAGTGCGGCCTTGATCGCGCGCATCATGTCCATTTCCAGCGGGCTTTTTTGCGCCAGCAGGGCCCGTTTTTTCATGATGCCGATGCCGTGTTCGGCGCTGATCGAGCCGCCAAGGGAAAGGGCGCAGGCCTGCACGGCGTCTGTGATCTGCGCACCCGCCGCGCCAAAGGCGTCCTCCGGTCGCGGTGAAGCGGGCAGGATGTCAAAATGCACATTGCCGTCGCCGACATGGCCAAAGGCAAGAATGCGGCAACGGGGCGCCAGCGCCCGGGCCGCCGCCGAAGCCTCGCCGATAAAGCGCGCCACCGCCGAAACCGGCACGGAAATGTCATGCTTGAGCGGCGCGCCCTCGCCCTTTTGCGCCGCCGACAGGGATTCGCGCAGGCGCAGAAAATCTGCGGCCTGGGCCGCGGACTGCGCCAGCACGGCATCGCTGATGAGGCCCTCGTGCAGCGCATCTGCCAGCGCCTCCTCCAGCACCGGCCCCGGCGTGCCGAAAAGATCCAGCTCGGCCAGCACATGCCAGGGAAAGGCTGCATCCAGCGGCGCACGATTGCCGGGCACGTTCTTGAGCGCCAGCTCGATGCCGGTTTGCGGAATCAGTTCGAACCGGCTCACCATGTCGCCGCAGCGGGCGCGCAAAAACGACAAAAGCGCAATGGCGCTCTTCGCGTCCGGCAGGGCGCACCAGGCGCTCTGGCGCGCATCGGGTGCCGGCACCAGGCGCAGCACCGCCGCGGTGATGACCCCCAGCGTGCCCTCGGCGCCGATGAACAGCTGTTTGAGATCATAGCCGCTATTGTCCTTGCGCAGACCCGACAGAGCGCGCCACACCTCTCCCCTGGCGGTGACGGCTTCCAGGCCGAGGCACAGCGCCCGGGCGCTGCCATGGCGCAGCACCTCCATGCCGCCGGCATTGGTGCTGAGCACGCCGCCAATGGTGGCCGAGCCCTCGCTGGCCAGCGACAGGGGCAGGGCCAGCCCTGCCTCTGCTGCCGCGGCGCGCGCCGCCGCCAGGGTGGCGCCGGCCTCCAGGGTGAGGGTGGCATTGGCCTTGTCGAGCGCGCGGATGCGGTTCAGCCGCGCCGTGCTCAGCAGCACCTCGCCTTGCGGGATCTGGCCGCCGACCAGCCCGGTATTGCCGCCCTGGGGGGTGATGGCGATACCCTGCCCCGCGCAATAGCGCACCAGTTCTGCGGTGTGCTGTGTGCTTTGCGGGCGCAGCAGCAGGGGCGTGCGGCCCTGCCAGCGGTCGCGCCATTCGTGCAAATGCGGCGCCAGGCTGCCGGCATCGTCCAGCCAGCCGCCCGGCCCGGCAAGAGCCTTGAGCGCGTCGATCTGGCTGGCGCTCAGAGTCACAGCACCGCCCCCTGCCGGCCAAAACGCGCCAGCACCGCGGCCAGGGCCTCCCGGGATATGGCGCCCGGCCGGAGGATGCGCACACCCTCCTTCTCGAGCACGGCCAGGGTGGAGGCACGCCCCTGCCCCGCTGCGCCATCAAGGCACAGGGCCGCCCCGGCCCGGATCGCCGGCGCAATGTCCTCCGGCCGCACTGGTGCAGGGGCCCCGGCGGGATTGGCGCTTGGTGCCGCCAGCGCCCGGCCAAAACGGCGCAGCAGGGCCAGGGTCTGCGCCTGCGCCGGAACGCGCACGGCTATGCTCTGGTCCTTCCGGTTCACAAGCGGGCTTGAGGGCGCATCCGCGCGCCGGGGCATGACCAGGGTCAGCGGCCCGGGCCAGAAATGCGCCGCCAGGGCTGCCGCCCGTGCATCGAACACGCCATAATGCTGTGCCATGGCCCGGTCTGCCACCAGCAGGCTGAATGGCTGCGTTGCCGGGCGCCCCTTGAGGGCATAAAGCGCCTGCACCGCCCCGTCATTGTGTGCATCCGCGGCCAGCCCATACACCGTTTCGGTGGGCACGATGACCAGCGCGCCCCGGCCGAGCGCCGCCAGCGCCGCCTCGAGGGCGCGCGCATCCTGCCAGTGTGTATCCAAGTCCGGGCCTCCCTTCGTCATGCGCCTTGAGCTTAACAGAGCGGCGAAATTATGGAAAAACTAAATCAGCCCCTTTAACCGGCCCGGAAGCGCCCTACATAGGTATTCAATTTGTCAAGGGGAGCGCGCCATTATGTC
>JALWUB010000516.1 GCA_026993275.1 Robiginitomaculum sp.
CCGCGGGACGCAATCCGCGCCTGCTGGACCCGGCGCGCGAAGCGGCGCGGGTGCGGGCCATGTATACGGACCCGGATCATGGCCGCAAGGGCGTGGGCCGTCTGATCCTCTCTTTATGCGAAGAGGCGGCGCGGCGCGAGGGCTTTGGCCGTGCCGAACTTGCCGCCACGGCCGCCGGGGTGCCGCTTTACGAGGCCTGCGGCTATGCCCCCATGCGGCGCTGGGACGAGATCACCAGCACCGGCGTGCCGGTGCCGCTGGTGCTGATGGGCAAGGATCTGGGTTAAGGATCTGGATTAGGGTCTGAACCCAATTGGCTTGCCCATTCTGCGCGAGCGGATTTTTGTTCTGAACAGGAGGGATGGTGCGGGACATGTGGGGCATGTTCAAACCATGCCGACGTATTCAGGGCGAAAATCCGCCGCGCCCATATGGGTTTGACAGGAAAGCTCAATCTGCGGCGCAAACGCTCCTCGAATAGGGGGTAACCTGTCCTTCGTCGCCTTTGCTGGCATCTTGCACTTTCCTGTCAAACAGAATTGAGTAATCCAGTTGGGTTCAGACCCTAGTGTGCTGGCGCCACGGTCAGGGTGACGCCATTGACGGCCTTGACCACAACCTTCTGGCCAGACTTGAGATCAGTGCCATCGCTGCTGACCGCGGCCCATTCGCTGTCGCCCAGGCGCACCTGGCCGCTGCCATTGGCAAAATCCCTGAGGACTTCACCGCTTTGGCCGATCAGGCGCGCGGCGCGGTCATTCAGGCCGCTTTCGCCGCCGCTGCGGGCCATGAGCGGGCGGATATAGAGCGTGCCGGTCACGGTCAGGATCAGGGTGAAAAGGGCAAACAGCGTCCAGTCCACCTGCCAGCCCATGGGGATGACAAAATGGATCAGCCCGACGGCCAGCGCGGCCGCCGATGGCCATAGCAAATAGGTGGTGCCGCCGCTCAACAGCTCCAGCACCAATAGCCCGAGCGCCAGAATCAGCCAGTGAACGGCGCTCATCTGCGCCAGAATGTGCATGATGGCGTCCATGGCCTAACCCTCTTGCTTGTCAGAAGAGAGACCGGCCGCCTTGATGATGGAGCCGATGCCGCCAACTGCAGAGGCCATGGTGGAGAATTCGGCCGGGACGATGACCGTCTTTTGCTGGTCCGATTCCGCCAGCTTGCCGAAGGCCTCGACATATTTTTGCGCGACAAAATAGTTGATCGCCTGCACATCGCCCTTGGCGATGGCGTCCGAGACCATTTCCGTCGCCTTGGCTTCGGCCGCGGCCAGGCGCTCGCGCGCCTCGGCATCGCGAAACGCGGCTTCCTTGCGGCCCTCGGCCTGCAGGATGGCGGCGCGTTTTTCGCCCTCCGAGCGCAGGATCGCCGATTGCTTGTCGCCCTCGGCAATGAGGATTTCGGCGCGTTTTTCCCGCTCGGCCTTCATTTGCCGGGCCATGGCGGCGGTAATGTCGGCGGGCGGGGTCAGGTCGCGGATTTCGATGCGGGTGACCTTCAGGCCCCAGGGATTGGTGGCATGGTCGATGACGCTGAGCAGCATGGCGTTGATTTCATCGCGGCGCGACAGCACCTCGTCCAGGTCCATGCCGCCCACCACGGTGCGGATATTGGTCAGGCACAGATTGACAATGGCGAAATCGAGATTGTCCACCTCATAGGCGGCGCGCGCCGCATCCAGGGTCTGCACGAACACCACCGCATCGACGCTGACCATGGCGTTGTCCTTGGTGATCACCTCCTGATTGGGCACATCGATGACACGCTCGCGCATGTTCATCTTGTAGCCGATGGTGTCGATGAACGGGATGATGACATGGAAGCCGGGCTTGAGCGTGCGGGTGTATTTGCCCAGACGCTGCACGGTGTATTCCATGCCCTGGGGGACGGTCTTTACGCCGCCGACAAGAAAGATCAGGGCGAGCAGGACAAACAGCCCGACCAGGATTTGCAGTGATAGCATGTTATCCCTCCTTGGGAATGCCGCCCCCCGGCAAAGTCTCAAGGATCAGAGCTGTTCGAGCAGATACTCCGCAGAGGAAACGCGGTATTCGCCCGGCTCTTCAATATTGATATGGGTGACCACGCCGTCCTTTGCAAGCAGCGAGAAGCGCTGCCCGCGCCGCCCCATGCCAAAGGACGAGCCGTCAAAGTCCAGGCCGAGCGCCTTGACGTAATCGCCATTGCCATCGGCAAGCATCATGATTTCGCCTTCCGTGCCCTGGGCCTGCTCCCAGGCGTGCAAGACAAAAATGTCATTGACGGCGGTGCAGCAAATGCTGTCCACGCCCTTGGCCTTCAGCTCTTGCGCCTTTTGCTTGTAGCTGGGCAGGTGTTTGGCGCTGCAGGTCGGCGTGAAGGCGCCGGGCAGCGAAAACAGGGCCACGGTCTTGCCGGCAAACACGTCTTCGGCGCTGACCGGCTCCGGCCCGCCAGCGCCCCAGGTCATGAATTTTCCGTCGGGCAATTTGTCTCCAACTTTGATGGTCA
>JALWUB010000517.1 GCA_026993275.1 Robiginitomaculum sp.
CCGTTGACAAGCTCGACGACGCTGGCTGAGGAGAGAGATCATGTCCGCATCCATTCCCAACTATCCGTCCCGGCTCGATGATCCGGACAGCCTCAGGTTCGAGACCTTCTCCTATCTGCCGCCCATGGACGAGGCGCAGATCCGGGCGCAGATCGACTATTGCCTGTCCCGCGACTGGGATTGCGGCGTCGAGTATTGCGAGCTGGAGCGCGCCACGGACGACTACTGGTATATGTGGAAATTGCCGCTGTTTGGCATTCGCGATGGCGCAGAGGTCATGGCCGCACTCGAGGCCTGCAAGGAGGCCTGGCCGCATTGCCTGGTGCGCCTGGTGGCGTTTGACCGCAAGCGCCAGAGCCGCGGCATGCAGTTCGTGGTCCACAAGGGCGGGGTGTAGCATTCCCCTTCTCCCTTGGGGAGAAGGCCGGGATGAGGGGCTTGTGAAGCGCAAGACAAAACGGATGAGGAAAATATCATAATACATTACCCCTCACCTCAATCCTCTCCCATCGGGAGAGGAAGGTTAAGCTGACCCGGCGTGTGCGACAGGCCTGCACCGGGGCAAAAGGACTGAAATACCATGACCAGACCCATCATCATCGCGCCATCCATCCTGTCCGCCGACTTTGCCCGCCTGGGCGAAGAGGTGGCGGCGGTGGACAGGGCCGGGGCGGACTGGATCCATGTGGATGTGATGGATGGCCATTTTGTCCCCAATTTGACCATCGGCCCGGACGTGGTGGCGGCCTTGCGCCCGCATTCCAGAAAGGTCTTTGACGTGCATCTGATGATCGCGCCCTACGAGCCGTATCTGGAAGCCTTTGCGAAGGCAGGCGCCGACTGCATCACCATCCATGCCGAGGCGGGGGTGCATCTGGACCGGGGGCTGCAGGTCATCAGGAGCCTGGGCAAGAAGGCCGGCGTGTCGCTGAACCCGGCCACTCCGGTCAGCCATATCGAAAACGTGCTCGACAAGCTCGACCTGGTGCTGGTGATGAGTGTCAATCCCGGCTTTGGCGGCCAGAGCTTCATCCCGCAGGCGGTGGAAAAGGTTCGGCAAATCAGGACGATGATTGGCGATCGCGGCATCATCATCGAGGTGGACGGCGGCATCAAGCCCGAAACCGCTCCCGCTGTTGTCGAGGCAGGCGCCAGCGCCCTGGTTGCAGGTTCCGCGGTTTTTGCGGGCGGCACGCCAGAGCATTACGCCGCCAATATCGCCGCCATCCGGCACAGCCTGGGCTGATTTACGCCTGCCGCCATAACAGCGAGGCATCGCCATAGGAATAAAAGCGGTATTGCTGTGCGATGGCGTGGGCATAGGCGCTGTGCATGGTCTTGAGCCCGGCAAAGGCGCACACCAGCATGAACAGGGTCGAGCGCGGCAAGTGGAAATTGGTCAGCAGCCCGTCTACGGCGCGAAACCGGTAGCCGGGGGTGATGAAGATATCCGTTTCTCCCTCCCCCGGATGAATGACGCCCGCCCTATCGGCAACGCTTTCCAGGGCCCGCAGGGCGGTGGTGCCCGCGGCAATGATGCGCCCACCCGCGGCGCGCGCCGCGTTCAGCGCCGCGGCGGTTTCGCTGCTGACCGCGAAGTGCTCCGTGTGCATGACATGATCGTCCGTATCGCTGGTCTTGACGGGCAGGAAGGTGCCGGCGCCAACATGCAGCGTCAGCGTCTGGCGCGCTATGGCGCGCGCGTCCAGCGCCGACAGCAGGGCCTCTGAAAAATGCAGGCTTGCCGTGGGCGCGGCGACAGAGCCGCTCTGCCGTGCGAAAATGGTTTGATACGCGCGCTCGTCATCCTGGTCCACGGCGCGCTTGCGGGCGATATAGGGCGGCAGCGGCATGCGCCCTGCGCGCTCTATGGCGTCGTCCAGGACCGCGCCGGACAGATCAAAGGCCAGCGTCACCTCGCCGCCCTCATGCCTGGCGCTGACCCGCGCATCCAGGGTGCCGTCCAGGCAGGCGGTGTTGGCCGTCTGGCCGAAATGGATGACATCGCCCACCCGCAAGCGCTTGGCCGGGCGCACGAAGGCGCGCCAGTGCGATGCATCAACCCGGTGATGCAGATTGGCCTCGATATGCGCCGGGCCGCCACCGCCGGCCTGCCGCGCCGGGCGCCAGCCGCTGAGGGCCGCATGCAGCACCCTGGTGTCGTTGAGCACCAGCACATCGCCCGGCCGCAACAGGCCCGGCAGGTCGGTGAACATGCGGTCTGCAAAGGGCTGGCCCGGCCGCACCTCCAGCAGGCGCGCCGCATCGCGCGGGCTTGCCGGGCGAAGGGCGATGCGCTCTTCCGGCAGGTCATAGTCAAAGGCGTCAACACGCATGCATCTCTCCGGGCCTGAATGCCATAAGGGGCAAGGTTTCCTGTCCGGATGGCGGCGCCAACACGGCGCTGCCCGCGCACCGTCGGCCGGAAACTGTTTTGAAGGCCTGTGCTTTCATGTCATAAACAGCGCAATGGGGACGTTAACACGCAAATTGGCGGCC
>JALWUB010000518.1 GCA_026993275.1 Robiginitomaculum sp.
GCGGGCGCCAATGACCTTGTCCAGCCCCAGGGCGTAAAATGCAATCAGGGCCAGGGCGATCAGGGCCAGCGGGCCAAACCGGCGCGCCAGTCTGTGCACAAGGGGGGAAAGCGGCATGTGATTCCTTCAGTCTTGTTCAGTGCGGCGCTTGACGGATGCAACTGCTCTGGCATACAAGCCGCCGCGCTTTCGCAATTTATCGCGCACCGTTATACCGTTATGGAGACAAGCCCGTGAAACGCACATATCAGCCCAGCAAACTTGTGCGCAAGCGCCGTCACGGTTTTCGGGCCCGCATGGCCACCAAGGCCGGGCGCCAGATTCTGGCCCGCCGCCGTGCCCGTGGCCGCAAGCATCTGAGCGCGTAAGCGCGGTTGACGCACATGCGTCATGCCATACCGCATCTGAAAGTCCGCCGCGAATTCCTGCATGTTGCAAAGGGCGCGTCTGTCGCCCGCCCCGGCGTGGTCGTGCAGGCCCGCCGCAGCAATGCGGCAAACAGCGCCAGCGCGCCGCGCGCCGGCTTCACCGCCAGCCGCAAGGTCGGCAATGCGGTGGTGCGCAATCGCTGCAAGAGACGCCTGCGGGCAGCAGTGCAAGAGCTTTTGCTCCTTTATGGCCAGCCTGGCTGGGACTATGTGTTCATTGCCCGGGCCGGAACTGTCCGGCGCCGCTGGCAGGCCTTGCTTGACGATGTCAGGACCGCCTTGATAAGCGTGCCACAAAAATCACCCCGCCGCGGCAAGGCCCGCGGCTGACCACAAGGACACGGCGCCCATGGGCGAGCAACGTAATCTTTTTCTCGCCATTGCGCTGGCGCTTGGCGTTTTGCTGATCTACCAGACCTTTGTCGTCAATCCGGCGGCAAAGCGCCAGCGCGCCCTGCAGCAGGCCGCCAAGATCAGCGCGCCGCAAAACCCGGCAGGCAATGCCGCCAAAGAGCAAGGCGCCAGCGCCGTGGTGCAAACCCGCGAGCAGGCCCTGGCCGCGCATCCGCGCGTGCCGATCCTGTCGGAACAGCTTGACGGCTCGATCAATCTTGACGGCGTGCGTTTCGATGACCTGTTCTTGCGCCAGTATCATGTTGACCTTGATCCGCACAGCCCCGAAGTCAAACTGCTGGATCCGCGCAAATCCCGCGGCGGGTATTTTGCCGCGCTGATCTGGCGCGCCGCCGATGAGGGCGCCAGCAACACCCTGCCGGGCCTGAACAGCCGCTGGGAGCGGGTGTCGGGCAAGACACTGACCCCGCAAACGCCAGTGGTGCTGCGCTATAGCGCGCCGGACGGGCTGGTGTTCGAGCGCACCATCAGCATGGACGACAAGTACATGTTCACCATTGTGGACCGGGTGCGCAATACCGGCCAGGCGCCGCGCGCCATTGCCCCGGTTGGCATTGTCCGCCGCTATGGCAATCCCACGCAATTGCCCAAGACCGCCAGCCGCGAAGAGAAGATGAAAAACCGCTCCGGTTTCATCCTCCATCAGGGTGTGATCGGCGTTGTGGGCGATAAGCTGGTGGAATACAAATACCGCAAGCTGGCCAAGACCGGGCTGGTGACCAAGACCGGCACGGGCGGCTGGCTGGGCTTTACCGACAAATACTGGCTGACAGCGCTGATCCCGCCGCAGGATGCGGCGCTCACGGCGCAATTGCGCACCTTTCCCGCCAAGTCCGGCGACACGGTTTTCGAAGCGTCCTACCAGCTTGCGGGCATGCAGGTGGCCCCCGGCCAGAGTCTTGAGGTCAAGCAGAAATTCTTTGCCGGGGCCAAGCAATACAAGGTGTTGCAGGCCTATGAGAAGGCAGAAGGCATAGAGCGTTTCGACATGGCCATTGACTGGGGCATTTTCTGGTTTCTGACCCGGCCCTATTTTGTCGCGCTGGACTTCTTTTATGGCCTGGTGGGCAATTTCGGCATTGCCATCATCCTGCTCACCCTGGTGATCAAGCTGCTGTTCTTCCCCATTGCCAACAAGTCTTATGCCTCGATGGCGCGGATGAAGGCATTGCAGCCGAAAATGGAAGAGCTGCGCGCCAAGTTCAAAGACGATCCGCAGCGCATGCAGCAGGAAACCATGGCGCTGTATCAGCGCGAAAAGGTCAACCCGCTGGGCGGCTGCCTGCCCATGCTGTTGCAGATCCCGGTGTTTTACGCGCTTTACAAGACCCTCTACATTTCCATCGAAATGCGCCAGGCGCCGTTTTTTGGCTGGATCAAGGATTTGTCCGCGCCGGACCCGACACATATCGGCAATCTGTTTGGCCTGCTGCCGTGGGATCCGACCCATGTGCCGGTGCTGGGCGCGATTCTGACGATTGGCATCTGGCCGCTGATCATGGGCCTGACCATGGGCGCGCAGCAATTGCTGAACCCGCCGCCAGCGGACCCGATGCAGCGGCGCATTTTCGCCTTCATGCCGGTGCTGTTCACCATCATGCTGGCGCCCTTCGCCGCCGGGCTGGTGATCTACTGGGCGTGGAACAACTTCCTCTCGCTGATTCAGCAATACGTCATCACCCGGCAAAACGGCGTCGAGACTCCGTTTGACAAGATCATTGCCCGCCTGTTTGGCAAATCCGGCAAGGGAGAGGCGTCCTGAGCCAGGCCCCTTTCGATGCGGCGCAGATCGAGGCGGCGCGAAAGCTGTTCGCCCGGCCCTGCACCTTTGTGCGCGGCGTGGTGTCTATGCAGGACCTGCCGCAGAGCGATTTGCCGGAGGTCGCGTTTGCCGGACGCTCCAATGTCGGCAAGTCCAGCCTGCTGAATGCGCTGACGTTTCGCAAGAACCTGGCGCGCGCCTCCAACACGCCGGGGCGCACGCGCGAGCTCAATTTTTTCAATCTGGACGAGCGTCTGATGCTGGCTGACCTGCCCGGTTACGGCTATGCGCGCACATCCCGGACCGCCATTGCCAAATGGAGCGCGCTGACGCGGGACTATCTGCGCGGCCGGGCGCAATTGCGCCGCGCCATCGTGCTGGTGGATTCGCGCCATGGCATCAAGCCGGCTGATCTGGAGGTCATGACCATGCTCGACGAGGCCGCCGTGGTCTATCAGGTCGTGCTCACCAAGGCCGACAAGATCAGCGAGCAGGCCCGGCAAAGCGTGCTGGAGCGCACCTGCAATGCCATTGCGCGGCGCCCGGCGGCGTTTGCGCGTGTCGGCCTGGTGTCGGCGCACAAGGGCACGGGCATGGAAACCTTGAGGGCCGAGCTTGCGGCCTTGCTGTGAGCGCGGCTTTCGTTTTCCGGCTTTTCGGCCTATCCTGAAGGGCCATCATTGCTTGACGAGTCGCAGATGCGCACCCCTGTCTCTCTTGTCCGACTGTGCCTGACCGGCCTGCTCTGCCTCGGGGCGCTGGCACTGGCGCGCCCGGCCAGCGCGGCTGGCCAGCAGGCCTGCAATGAAACCAGTTACATTCTGTATCTGGCCCTGGGCATTCCTGAAAACGGCAAAGTGCGCCTAGAGGGCTGGACGCGCCTGCGCCCGGGCCAGTGCCGCACGGTTTTGCCCGCGCCGTTTGCGGCCAGGCCTTATTATGCCTATGCCTATTCGTCGCCGGTGCATGCGGGCGGGCGGCACCAGTGGGGCGGGCGGTTTCCCTTTTGTGTGAACATGAACGGGACGTTTTCCATGCTGGCGCCGGAGCGCTGCGACGGCCCGGGCCAGCAAATGCGCAAATTCGGCATGATCGATGTCAATCCGCCCAATGGCGGCCGCACCCTGTTTTCCGAGCCCTCTGAATATGGTGCCCGCGCCGAACTGGCCGGCATCCAGCGCCTGCTCAAGGACAATGGCTACCGGGTCCGTTCTGTCGATGGCTATAATGGCCGCCGCACCCGCGCCGCCATCCGCCGCTTTCTGGCCCAGCACAAGATCACGCGGCGCCCGGACAATCCCGGGCTCATCGACGCGCTGGAAAAGGCCGCCCGGGACAATCTGGCGCTCACCGGCCTGCATGTATGCAACCAGACCAAGGCGCCGGTCTGGACCGCTTACGGGCGCCATATGGGGCGCAAATGGCTGAGCCGGGGCTGGTGGAAAATTGCGCCGCAAACCTGTTTGCCGCTGATTTCCGGCCTGCTGAAAGACAAGACCGTTTATCTTTATGCGGGCAAGGAAGGCCGCAACGGGGAACAGCCCCTGCAAGCGGCCAGTGAAGAGTTCTGCGTGCTCGATGTCCTGTTTTCCATAGACCGCAGGAAAGACTGCCAGCTGCGCGGTTTTGAAAGCCGCAAATTTGCGCTCTATCACAATACCACGGGCAAGGGGCTGACCATCACCCTGCACGATGCGGATTTTGCCAAGCCCAGGGCACTGGCCGGGCTGCGGCAATGAAAACCCGGCTGCGCCAGAGCCAGGAATGGGTGTTTGACCTGGACAACACGCTGTATCCGCCGGAATCGGATGTGTTTTTCCAGATCGACCAGCGCATGACGCTGTATGTGGCACAGCTTCTGGGCCTGCCGCCGCAGGAGGCGCGCAAAAAGCAAAAGGCCTGGTATGCCCAGCATGGCACTACCCTGAGCGGCCTGATGGCCGAGCACCATGTCGATCCCGGACAGTATCTCGATTTTGTCCATGACATCGACCTTTCGGCGCTGTCCATGGACCTCGCCTTGCGCGAAGCCATTGCCGCCCTGCCCGGGCGCAAGATCGTCTTCACCAACGGCTCGCGCAACCATGCCCGCCGGGTCACCGCCGCGCGCGGGCTTGATGGCGTTTTCGACACCATTGTGGGTATCGAGGACACCGGTTTTGCCCCCAAGCCGCATCCGGATGCCTATGACTATCTCTTGAAGACGCTGAAGATAAACCCGCACCGGGCCGCCTTCATCGAGGATATGGAGCGCAATCTCAAACCGGCGCACAGTCTTGGCTTTGTCACCATTCTGGTGCATTCGGACAAGGACTGGAGCCATGAGCCCGAAGGCGCCCGCCCGGCGGCGGCCGGGGACCGTCACGACCATGTGCATTTCACCACCGGTGATCTGACCGGATTCCTGCAACAGGCGATAAAGCCGGAGACGCAATAATGGACAGGCAAGAGCTTGAGAGCGCCATAGACGCCATCTGGGAAAGCGGCGACAGCAGCGCCGAAGCCGCCGCCCTGGTCAATCGCGCCATTGAGGCGCTGGACCGGGGCGCCCTGCGCATTGCCGAGCCGGATGGCGATGGCGGCTGGGTCACCCACGCCTGGCTGAAAAAGGCGGTGCTGCTGAGCTTTCGCCTTAATCCCATGCAGCGCTTTGAACGGCCGGGCTCGGGCAATGCCTGGGACAAGATCCCGCTCAAGACCGAGGGCTGGGACGAGGCCGATTTCCGCCGCGCCGGGTTCCGCATGGTGCCGCCCGCATCGGTGCGCCGCGGCGCCTATATCGCGCCGGGGGTGGTGCTGATGCCGTCCTTTGTCAATATCGGCGCCTGGGTGGGCGAGGGCACCATGGTGGACACCTGGGCGTCTGTGGGCTCGTGCGCGCAAGTTGGCGCCCATTGCCACATTTCCGCAGGCGCGGGCATAGGCGGCGTGCTCGAGCCCTTGCAGGCCAATCCGGTGATTATCGAGGATGACGTCTTTGTCGGCGCCCGCTCCGAGGTCGTTGAGGGCGTCATCGTGCGCCAGGGCGCGGTGCTGTCCATGGGCGTGTTTCTGACCGCCAGCACCAAGATTGTCGACCGGCAGAGCGGCAAGGTCAGCTTTGGCGAAGTGCCTCCCTATGCGGTGGTGGTGCCGGGAAGCCTGCCAGACCCCAGGGGCGGGCCCGCTCTGGCCTGTGCGGTAATCGTCAAGAGGGTGGATGCGCGCACCCGCGCCAAAACTGCCATCAACGATCTGCTGCGCGATTGATTATTTTTGCAAAGCCATCTCAAATTGGACAAAATGCGGGTATAGTCCACCAATACGCAGGCCAGATTTGCGGGGAACACCATGAGCACAGTCCAATCCTCCTCCATCCGTTTTACCGGACCGGGCCAGTATCTGGCCTGGATGCTGGGCTTTGTGATGCTGGTGGCGGCACTGATTTACGCCCTGCGCGATCAGATCATTACCGCCTTCAACAGCAACCGGGCCATTAACGGCCTGATTGTCGTGGTGTTCTTGCTGGCCGTGCTCTACACCTTCCGGCAGGTTCTGGCCATTGGCCCGGCGGCGCGCTGGGTGCGCAAGCTCAGCGCCGCTGATGATTTTTCAACGCTGCACCGCCCGCCCGGCCTGATTGCGCCGATGGCGGTGCTGCTGTCCGAAACCCCCGGGCACTTGCAGCTTTCTGCGGCCTCGACCCGCTCCATCCTCGATGCAGTGTCCGCGCGCATGGCCGAATCGGGCGAGATCACCCGGTATCTGGGCCGCTTGCTGATCTTTCTGGGCCTGCTGGGCACCTTTTGGGGCCTGTTGCAGACCGTGGGCAGTGTTGGCGCGGCGGTCAGCGCGCTTTCTGGCAGTGCGGGCGGCCAGGCCGATATCGTTCAACTGATGAAGGCGCTGGAAGAGCCGATCAAGGGCATGGGCACGGCGTTTTCCTCCTCCCTGTTCGGGCTTGCCGGCTCGCTGGTCATCGGCTTTCTGGATTTGCAGGCCGGGCAGGCACAAAACCGGTTTTTCAACGAAATCGAGGACTGGACCGCCACCATCAGCCGTGTCGCCGGGGCCAGCAAGGGCGCTGATCCGGGCACCCCGGCCTATACCTCCGCGCTGCTGGAGCAGGCGGCGGAAAATATCGGCTCGCTGGAGCGGGTGATTCGCCAAAGCGAGGAGCGCCGCTCCGCCGGGATCGAATCCCTGCGCGAGGAGATCAAGATCTTGACCCGCACCATGATAGCCCTGTCCAAGGGCGAGAGGCCGTAATGGCGGGACCCCGCCAGGCCCGGCGCGGCAGCGGCTCGGAGGATCACTGGCCGGGCTTTGTCGATGCACTGGCAACCTTGTTGCTGGTGGTGGTGTTCCTGCTGTCGCTGTTCATTGTGGCGCAATATGCGCTCAGCCGGGCGCTGTCGGACCGCGATGCCGAATTGTCGCAATTGCATTCGCGCCTGACCAGCCTGGCCGACATGCTGGCGCTGGAAAAGGCCAAGAACAAGGATGCGCAAGAGCGCCTGGCGCTGTTGCGGGTGACGCTGGAGGAAAAGACCAACGCCCTGAAGACCTTGCAAGACCAGTATGCGGCCACCCAAACGGCCCTGGACGAGGAAAAGCAGCTGTCGCAAAAGGCGCGCGATGAAGTCGCCGCCCTGAATGCGCAGATCGCCGCCCTGACGGCGCAGATTGCCAAGCTCAATGCCGCGCTCGAGGCCGCAGAACTGAAGGACAAGCAGCAAAAGGCGCAGATCGTCAATCTGGGCAAACGCCTGAATGCCGCGCTGGCGCAAAAGGTGTCGGAACTGGCGCGCTACAAGTCCGAGTTTTTCGGCCGCCTCCTGGAGGTGCTGGGCAATCGCGAGGGGGTGCGCGTCGAGGGGGATCGCTTTGTCTTTGAAACCGATGTGCTGTTTGCCTCCGGCTCGGCCGAGCTGAATCCGGCGGGCGAACAGTCGCTGGCGCAGATTGCCGCCGCGATCATCGAGATTTCCAAGGAAATCCCCAAGGATATTGACTGGGTGATCCGGGTTGATGGCCATACCGATTCCATTCCCATCCGTTCCGGCTATGCCTCCAACTGGGAACTGTCGGCGGCGCGGGCGATTTCGGTGGTGAAGTTCTTCATCAAGGCCGGGGTGCCGCCCAACCGCCTGGTGGCGGCGGGCTTTGGCCAGTATCACCCCATCGACAAGGGCCACACGCCGGAGGCTCTGGCGCGCAATCGCCGCATTGAGTTGAAGCTCGACAGCCGCTAACCCCCGTGCTCACGAAGAGCCGGATTTGCGGCGGCGCAATCGCTGCCACAGCCATAGTGACACCGCCAGGGCCAGCGCACCCTGGGCGAAGTTTTCAGGGCCCAGGGCTTGCGGTTTGGTGCTGAGGGCATAGGCCGTGTTCAGCCCGGCGAGGGGATCGGACGCCTTGCCGGTGCCGATGATGAGCGCCAGGTTCGCGCCAAACACCAGCGCATTGAAGGCGCCGTGCAGGCCTGCCGCGCCGATGATGGCGCCTTCGTTCAGCGCATAGAGCCCGAGCATTACCCCCATCAGCGTGATCGCCGTTATCGCCACCATTCCGGCCAGGATCTGCCCGTGCAGGGCGCCGAGGATGAGCAGATGCACATGCAAGGAGCCAAAATAGAGCGCGCTGACGAGCAGCCCGGCAGTCCGGCCATGGCGCAGGGCCACGCTGGAGAGAATCCAGCCGCGGCAAATGATCTCTTCCGCGGCGCTTTGCACCAGAAGGCCAAGGATGAGCGCCGCAAACACCAGCATGGTGGCCGGGCGCAGCAGCAGCGCCAGGGAAAAGCCGTGCGCTGATCCGCCGTCCTCCGGCAGCATTGTGCCGCTCCAGGCGGCCAGGCCCAGGAGCGCCAGGGCAAAGGCCAGGCCAGCGGCGAGGCCGCGGCCATAGCGCCGTGTGGCATGGCGCGCCACCAGGCCGATGCTGGCCAGATCGCGGCGCTCATAGACCTTCACCCAGATCAATGCGCAGGCGGCAAACACCACGAACATGGCATACAGGGTCAGAAGAATGATCAGCCCCATGCTGTGCGGGTCAGGCTGTTGCTGGCCACGCAGTATATGCGGCAGCATGACCGCCAGGATCACCGGCAGCGTGGCGAGATTGGCAATCAGCCAGAAGGCCCACAGCAGCAGGAAGCTGGCCCAGGCAGGGGTGGCCCGCGCCGCCTTGCCGGGCGCCTGATAGGCAATCATGGCGCGCCGGTGACCGCGCTGGCGCTGTCCTGGCTGTCTTCACCGGCTTCGGCAAGGACCAGGCAGGCGCTGATGCCCGCCGACATGGCATAGCGCAGATACTCAACAAACAGACCGGCCAGAATGAAAAACAGGGCCGGGACCGCCGCCAGGGCCGCATAGGCGCCCACATTGGCCATGCTGGGCTGTTCGCCGCCAAACAGCGCCAGGCCCGCCCCCAGGAAGGGCAGGGCGATGAGCAGGCCAATGAGCAGAATGCCAAGAGAGAGCGCCAGAATGACAAAAAACTGCACCACATAGGCCAGAAACAGGCCCCAGAAATGGCCCTTGCTGATGGCCAGGGTTTCAAACACCTGGATCTTGCCGCGCAGGACCGTCAGCGCCGGGGCCGGGGAGATGCGCACCGAAAACCAGATTACCGCGCCTAGCCAGGCCAGGGCATACAGAATCGACAGGGCGATGAAGATCCCGCCCGCCGTGCTGCCCTTCAGCGCCACGGCAAGGCCGATGAAGGCGCCCAGAGGCAGCAAGGCAAAAAAGGCCACGGACATGACCAGCACAAAAACCGCTATGAGCACCACCAGCACATTGATCTCGTCCTGGCCAAAGCGCAGGCCGAACCATTTGCCGCCGGCGCTCTCGCCCTTGATCATCCAGCGCAGCAGCGCCGTGTAGATGGCGGTAAAGATGGGCAGGAACAGGATGCCCCCCATATAGCCCGCGCTCTGGAAGATCTGCATGGGGCCTTGCAACTGGGTTCTGAAGGCATCCGATTGCGGGTCCAGGGCCAGAAGCTCCGGCAGGGCCTTGGCTGCAAAGGGCGCGGCAATGGCGAAGGTCAGCACCAGCAGCGCCAGGCGGGCGAGGACATAGGCAAGGCCCAGGCGGCGCCAGGTATTTTTGTGCGGCCGGTCATCAAAGAGGAAAAACACCGCCTTGTCGGCGGTAAACCCGTGTGTTGCCATCAGATCACCCCTTTCGTGGCCGCAAAAACCAGATCGTGCCCGCGAGCAGCACCAGGCTGACCACCAGACTGCCTTCGGGGCCAAAGCTGCCGCCGGTGAGCCAGTCGGCCATGTCGGCCTTGCGGTCAAAATCCGCCACCAGCGCCGGCGTGCCAACATCAATGCCGCTGACATTGAGGCC
>JALWUB010000519.1 GCA_026993275.1 Robiginitomaculum sp.
GGCATAGGCTTGCGCCCGGGCCTTGGCATGGCCGCTGGCGTCCTGGTGCACCGCTGTCAGGCAGGGCACGCCGCGCCCGCGCTCGTATTCGCGCCGCACCAGATCGCCCGGTCCCTTGGGGGCCACCAGGATCACGTCAATCTCGCCAGGCGGCACCACCCGCCCATAATGGATGGTAAAGCCATGGGCAAAGAGCAGCGCGTCACCGGCTTCAAGGCCGGGGGCAATGGCGTCGCGAAAAATCTCTTCATGGGTCAGGTCCGGGGTCAGCAGGGCAATCAGACTGGCTTCTGCCGCGGCTTCGGCAGGGCTGGCGGTGCGCAGGCGATCGGCCTTGGCGCGGGCCTCGCCCTTGCCGCCGGGACGCACCCCGGCAATGACATCAAAGCCGCTGTCGCGCAGATTCAGCGCATGGGCGCGGCCCTGGCTGCCATAGCCGATGATGGCGATGCTGCGTTCTCGCGCCGAAGCGCCGTTCTGGTTACTCATGACGGGTTCTCCTGACTGGAAACAAGGGTGACGGCCCCGGTCGAGGCCGAAGAAACAAGGGCGGCATATTTGTCGAAGGCGCCGCCTGCGCGGCTGCGCCGGGGCGGTGTCCAGCGGGCGCGGCGCGCCGCCAGATCGGCGTCGGTATCAATGCGCCGGGCGGCCACGTCGATGCGGATGCGGTCACCATTGCGCACCAGCGCGATGGGGCCGTTTGCCGCCGCTTCCGGAGCCATGTGACCAATGACAAAGCCTTTGCTGGCCCCGGAAAAGCGCCCGTCGGTCATCAGCGCCACCTCGTCGGCAATGCCCTGGCCGACCAGCGCCGCCGTCACCGCCAGCATTTCGCGCATGCCGGGGCCGCCCTTGGGCCCCTCATTGCGGATGATGACCACATCGCCGGGCACAATGCCGCCCGCCTGCACGGTGTTGAAGCAATCCTCCTCGCTCTCGAACACCCTGGCCGGGCCTTCAAAGACTTGGCGCGCCGGGCCGGAAAGCTTCAGCACCGCGCCGTCCGGGGCCAGATCGCCATAGAGAATGCGATAGCCGCCGGTTGCCTTGATCGGGGCGTCAACGGTCTTGACGACCTGCTGGCCTTGGGTTTCGTGCGCCTTGTCCAGTTCTGCAAAGAGGCTGTTGCCGCTGACTGTCGGCGTATCGCGCAACAGGCCGGCTTCGCGCAGGCGCGCCGCCAGCAGTGCGGTGCCGCCCGCCTGAAACAGGTCATGGGCGAGATACTGGCCGCTGGGTTTCAGGTCGGCGATCACCGGGGCGCTTTGCGCCGCCTCGTGAAAATCCTCCAGGGTGAAATCCACCCCGGCTTCGCTGGCAATGGCCAGCAGGTGCAAGATGGCATTGGTGGAGCCGCCGGACGCCGAAGCGGCAATGGCGGCATTGCGCAAGGAGGCCGGGGTGATGAAGCGCCGCGCGCCGGTGTCGCTTTTGGCCAGGTCCACGATGCGCTGCCCGCAGGCTTTCGCGGCAGCGGCCTTGTCCTTGTGCACCGCCGGAATGTCGTTGACGCCCATGGGCGACAGACCCAGCATGGTCATGGCCATGGCCATGGTGTTGGCGGTGAACTGGCCGCCGCAGGCCCCGGCACCAGGACAGGCCGCGCCTTCGATCTCGGCCATTTCGTCTTCGCTCATGGCGCCGCTGGCGACCGCGCCCACGGCCTCGAACACGTCTTGCACCGACAACGCCTTGCCGTTCAGTTCGCCCGGCATGATCGAGCCGCCATAAAGGATGAGTCCCGGCACATCCATGCGCGCCAGCGCCATCGCCGCCGCCGGGATGGTCTTGTCGCAGCCAACCAGAATGATGGCCCCGTCCAGCGAATGGCCCCGCACCGCCAGCTCGATGGAATCGGCAATGACCTCGCGCGAGATCAGCGAGGCACGCATGCCGGGCGCGCCCATGGTGACGCCATCGGAAACCACGATGGTGTTGAAATCCACCGGCCTCGCCCCGGCCGCCTTGATGCCTTCGCGCACCGGTCCGGCCAGCGTGTCCAGATGCATGTTGCACGGGGTGACGGTGGACCAGGTGTTGACCACGCCGATGATCGGCGCGGCAAAGTCCTTGTCCTCAAAGCCGGTGGCGCGCAGCATCGCCCGGGCCGGGGCATGGGCCGGACCCTTGACGATGGCATCGCTGCGTTTGGACTTTGGCTTGGTCATGGTTCGGTTTCCTGATGCGCACATCAAAAAACCCCGCTTCTCGTCGGAAAAGCGGGGGGCTGGCTGCGCGCGTTTTGATAAACGGCTAGGCTGGGCTCCCCGCCCCGCTAAGGAGGGTAATAATCAGTACGGCAAGAAGGGCGAGAGCGAGGGCGGCGTCCCGGCGCGCGGACAGGCCGGCAGAGACGGCCAGGGCCGTGCTGCGGGCTTTGAAACTGTGCCGGTTCTGGCTCACCAGAAGCTCTCCATCATGCGTGTGCCGGTGCGCATCGGCACAGGCGTCATGCGCTTCATAGCGCCTCGATTCGGTTACGCAAGCATTAATATCCCAAAAATGTGCTGAATGTCAGTGCGGCGTGCATAAATGTCACAATGGCGAGGGTTTGTTGGAAAATTATTTCACATGGTCAGGACAACAGAGCGCCCTTGCATGGTCTTGAGGGACAAGCATCATCGCCGCCATCCCAGCCTGATATTCCGGCGTCATTGCGGCGCAGGCCGCAATCCATCTTGCGGCATCAAAATGGACCCCGGCCAGCCTGCCCTTGCGAAAGCGAGGGCCGGGGAGACGCGTGTTCGTCGCAGCTTTTTACCGCATGAGTTGAAGCATCAGCGTGTTCTGACTCGCGCCAGAGCGCTGCGCCAGCCATCCAGCAGGGCCGTGCGGACGGCCTCATCCATGTCCGGCGCAAAATGCGCTTCCCGTTTCCAGATCCTGGCAATATCGCCAAGGCCATCATACAGCCTGGCGCCAATGCCGGCGAGGGCCGCGGCGCCAAAGGCCGTGGTCTCGGTTATCGCCGGGCGCTCTACCGGCATGTTGATGATCCCGGCCAGGAAGTGCATCAGCCAGTCATTGCAGCTCATGCCGCCATCGACCTTCATGGTGGCCAGGTCAACGCCATCGGCGGCCATGGCGCCAAGCAGATCGGCGCAGGAATAGGCCACCGATTCGAGCCCGGCACGCACGATCTGGGCGCTGGTGCTGCCCCGGGTCAGGCCCAGAATGGCGCCGCGCGCATCCGCATCCCACCACGGCGCGCCCAGACCGGCAAAGGCGGGCACCAGATAGACGCCGCCGGTATCGTCCACCGAGCGGGCCAGGGCCTCGCTCTCGCGCGCATCGCCGATCAGGCCCAGGCCATCGCGCAGCCACTGGATGGTGGAGCCGGCCGAGAGAATGGAGCCTTCCAGCGCATAGGCGTGCACGCCTTCAAGCTGCCAGGCGATGGTGCTCAACAGCCGGTGTTTGGAGCGCACCGCCTTCTGCCCGGTATTGGCCAGCAGGAACGCCCCGGTGCCAAAGGTGCACTTGCTGGCGCCGGGCGCATAGGCGGCCTGGCCAATCGCCGCGGCCTGCTGGTCCCCCGCCATGCCGGTGACGGGCAGGCCCGCGCCTGGCAGGCCCGGCGCGATATGGCCAAACAGGCCGGCATTGGCGCACACTGCGGGCAGAAGCGCGGCGGGAACATTGAACAGCGCCAGCAGGTCTTCATCCCACTGGCCGGTATGGATGTTGAACAGGGCGGTGCGCGAGGCATTGGTGGCATCGCTCAAATGCACCGTGCCGCCGCTCAGCCGCCACAACAGAAAGCTTTCCACCGTGCCAAAGGCCAGTTCGCCCTCTTCGGCGCGGCCGCGCGCGCCGGGGACATGGTCGAGGATCCACGCAATCTTGGTGGCGGAAAAATAGGGGTCCAGCACCAGGCCCGTGCGCGCCTGGACCATGGCCTCATGCCCGGCCTCTACCAGCCTGGCACAGTCGTTTGCGGTGCGCCGGTCCTGCCAGACAATGGCATTGTGTATGGGCTGGCCGGTGGCCCGGTCCCAGAGAATCGTGGTTTCACGCTGATTGGTGATCCCGGCGCACAGCACCTGCCAGCCCTCGGCGCGGGCCAGGGTCAGCGCTTCGTCCATGACCGCCCGGGTGCTCTGCCATATCTCTTCCGGATCGTGCTCGACCCAGCCCGGCCGGGGGTAGATTTGCGCAAATTCACGCTGCGCCAGCGCCACAACCTTGCCGTCCAGGCTGAACACAATCGCCCGGCTGGATGTGGTGCCCTGGTCAATGGCAAGAATGGCTGCTCCGGCGTCCATGCTGCATCCCGTTTTGCTCACCCTAACAAAAGAAAGGCTGACAGGGCGAGAAAAATCGGTCAAGGATCTGGGTCATGAGCGACACAGTTGACCTTCTGGTGATTGGCGGCGGCATCAATGGCGCCGGCATTGCGCGCGATGCCGCCGGGCGCGGCCTGTCCGTGGTGCTGTGCGAAAAGGGCGACCTGGCCGGCGCCACCTCATCGGCCAGCACCAAGATGATCCATGGCGGCCTGCGCTATCTCGAACACTTCGAGTTTTCGCTGGTGCGCGAGGCCCTGGCGGAGCGCGAGCGCCTGTTGCACATCGCGCCGCACCTGGTGCGCCCGCTGCGACTGATCCTGCCGCATGATCCGCACATGCGCCCGGCCTGGATGATCAGAACTGGCCTTTGGCTCTATGACCATCTCGGCGGCGGCTCGTCCCTGCCGCGCTCCGGCGCCGTGCGCCTGGAAGACTGCCTTGAGGCCAGGGCGCTCAAACACCCAAAGGGGCGCGCCTTTGCCTATTCCGATGGCTGGAGCGACGATGCGCGCCTGGTGGTGATGAATGCCGTGGATGCCATGGCGCGCGGCGCCGCCATTCATCCCCGCACCCGGGTCACCGCCTGCATCCGCAAGGCCGGGGTCTGGCTGGTGCGCGCAAAAACCAGAACCGGAAAAGACGTGCGCTTTCATGCCCGCGCCCTCGTCAATGCCGCCGGGCCCTGGGTGCAAGAGGTGGACGAGGACACCGGCGCGCATGCGGTGCACCACATGCGCCTGGTCAAGGGCAGCCATATCGTGCTGCCGCGGCTGTTCGAGGGCGAACGCGGCTTCTTGCTGCAAAACACCGACCGGCGGGTGCTGTTTGCCCTGCCTTGGCTGGGCGCCTTTACCCTGTTTGGCACCACCGACACGCCGTTTCACGGCGACCCGTGCGAGGCCAGCCTGGATGATCACGAACGCAGCTATCTGCTGGATGCCGTCAACCGCTTTTTCGCCAGGCCGGTGACCGCGCAAGACATTGTCTGGAGCTATTCAGGCGTGCGGGCGCTCTTTGGCGATGAAAACGTGGACGCCTCGAAACTGTCGCGCGAATACCATCTCAGCCTCTCGGACCCGGGCCATGGCGCGCCGGTGCTGACAGTGCTGGGCGGCAAGATCACCACGTTTCGGGCGCTGGGGGAAAAGGCCGTGGACATGCTGGCGCCGCGCCTGGGCAATACGGCGCCGCCCTGGACCGGCACCGCGCCCCTGCCGGGCGGCGATCTGCCCGATGGCTCGCTGGACGCCTGGCGCGAGGAAGCGGCCCGGCGCTGGCCGTTTTTGCCTGTCGCCCTGGCGCGCCGCCTGACCCGGCTTTATGGCACGCGCATGGAGCTGGTTCTGGGCAAGGCCCGCTCCCTCAAGGATCTGGGCACGCATCATGGCGCCGGTCTTTATGACTGTGAACTGGACTATCTGAAAGCGCATGAATGGGCGATGCGCGCCGATGACGTGTTGTGGCGGCGCACCAAGCTGGGCCTGTTCATGAGCGCGGACGAACGGGCGGCCCTGCACGATCTTCTGGACCGTTAACTCGTCGAGCCGCGCTCAAGATCATGGAGCAGACTGAAGGGAATGGGCTGGCCAGCCAGGCGCTGGCGGTAAACCTGGATGTTTTCCATGACCCGCTGGACATAATTGCGGGTTTCGGAAAACGGGATGCTTTCGATCCAGTCGATCGGGTCAGCATCACGGCGCGGATCGCCATAATCCTCGAGCCACTGCCGCACCCGGTTCTTCCCGGCATTATAGGCCGCCGTTGCCAGAATGTAGGAGCCGTCAAATTCCTGCAACAGGCTGTTCAGATGCTCGGCGCCAAGGCGGATGTTGTATTGCGGGTCATCCGTGAGCCAGCTTTTGCGATAGGCGCGGCCGCTGTCCCGCGCTGTCCGCCGCGCTGTTGCGGGCATGAGTTGCAACAGACCGCGCGCCCCGGCATGGCTGACGACACGCGCATCAAGCTCGCTTTCCTGGCGCGCCAGCGCCAAGGCAAAGGCCCTCTCCACCGGCAGGGCTTGCGGCAGGCTGAGCACGGGCCAGGCGCTGTCGGCCAGCACTTCGCCCCGCCACAGGGCCGCCTTGGCGGCGCGCAGGGCGGCGCGCGGCTGTCCCATTTGCCGGGCCATGGCGGCAAGCATGACATGATCGACGCTGCGCGGCAGAACGTCGTCCAGATAATAGGAAAACGTGCGGAACAGCCGGTCATTGCCAGCCATGGCGATGAGGTTCAGGGCCTGCACCAGCACATTGCCGGAAAAACTGGCGCGCTGTTGCGGGGTTGGCTGGGGATCATGGGTCAGCGCCAGCCGGGCTTCGGGAAAGTGCTGCGCGGCAAGCTGGCCATAAAAGGTGAAGCCATAGCCCGATGCCGCCTTGTAGGCCGCATTGGCGGCCTCCCGGTCGCCCAGGGCCTCTTCGGCGCGGCCGATCCAGTAATTGGCGCGGGCCAGGGAGACTGGCGTTGAAACACCGTTTTTCAGTGTCTTGAAATGTGCCAGTGCCGTGTGCGCATCATTCAGCTTGCGCAGGGCCAGCCAGCCCGACAGCCATTCGGCGCGGGCAAAGTCTGCGCCACGGCTGAACCCATGGCCCGCGGCCAGGACATAGGCCGCATCATAATCGCCATCCCTGATCGCGCGCAGGGCCGCCAGACGGCGCTCCACCCACATGCGCCGGGCCGCCGCCATGTCGTGTGCGCCCCTGGGAAATTGCAGCACCAATTGCCTGGCTTCATCAAAATAGCCATGGCGCCGGCTCCAGCGGGCACGCTCATAGAGCAGGCCTGCATCATGCTGGCGCGATGCCGGCACCCGGCGCACCGCATCTTCGGCATTGTGCGCATTGCGCATCAAGGCCAGCCGGGCGCTGACCACCGCCCTGTCCGCGCCTTTCAGATGCGCCAGCATGCGCTTTGCCGCCGCCCTTTGGCGGCGCCAGATCATCGCATCTGCCCGCGCCAGATGGTCTTCCCGGGAGAGCAGGCCGCCATAGGTTTTCAGAATTTCGCGTTCCTCCTCGCGGCTGAGCGTGTTGTTGCGCCAGGCCAGGCGGATTTGCGCCTGGGTCTCCACGCCAAAGCCGCCCGCATGCAAGGCCCGGGCAAAGCTCAGCCTGCCGGTGCCGGTCTGCGGCGGCCATGCGTCGAAATAGGCGATGATATGGGCATCATCCAGGCCCGACCCGGCAACGGCCTTTTCCGCCTTGGCGCGGATCCTGCCATGGCGGGGCCAGTCCTTGAGCGTTTCAACGGCGTGTTTGAGTTCGAAAAATCCGGCATTTTCATCTTCAATGGCCAGCCGCCACAACAACAGCTGGCGCGCGGCCGGTGTCGTGACCCCGGCGCGGTAACTGCGCATTTCCTCCCAGTGCCCCGCACTGGCCGCACGCATGGCCTTGCGAAAATAGCTGTATTCCACGGCATTGCGCAAAGCCCCGGCCGTGGTAATGGCCGGCTTTGGCGAAGGCGCGGGCTCTGCTGCACCCAGCGGCCCGGCAAGCAGCCAGAGCACGATTGCCCCTATGCGCAGGAGGTGCTTCATATTATACGCTTCGTGACAGCCTGTTGCCAAACACCATTACCATAGCTCAAAACCCTCAACAGGTCTTGAAGATGATCAGTTTGTGAAAAGACGTGATGTTTTACGGCTCCATTCCCGCGCTTGTCAGCCCCTTCCGCAATGGCGCTCTCGACGAAGAGGCCTTTGCCGCCCTGGTGCGCTGGCAGATCGAGAGCGGCAGCCATGGCCTCGCCCCGGCCGGCACCACCGGCGAGGCACCGGCCCTGAGCGCTGATGAACACCGCCGGGTCATCGAGATCTGCGTTGCCGAAGCGGCAGGAAAGATCCCGGTCATTGCCGGTTGCGGCGCCAATGTCACCGCCAAGGCCTGCGCCCTAGCCGAAACCGCAAAGGCGGCAGGCGCCGACGCCGTTCTGGCCGCCGCGCCCTATTACAACAAGCCGTCGCAAGAGGGCCTTTACGCCCATTATGCCGCCCTGGCGCAAATCGGCATTCCGGTCATCATTTACAACATTCCCGGCCGTTCGGTGATCGACATCAGCGTCAGCACCCTGGCGCGCCTGGCGCAGCTTGACATGATCGCCGGGCTCAAGGACGCCACCGGCGACCTTGGCCGTGTCGCCGACCAGCGCCAGCGCTGCGGCGCAGATTTCATACAGCTTTCGGGCGACGATCTGAGCGCCCTCGGCTTTGTTGCCCATGGCGGCGCTGGCTGCATTTCGGTCACCGCCAATGCCGCCCCTGCCCTGTGCGCGCAAATGCAGGAGGCGCTGGCGCGCGGCGATTTCACCACCGCCTGCGCTCTCAATGATGCCTTGCAGCCGCTGCACCGCGCGCTCTTTGCCGATGCCAGCCCGGCCCCGGCAAAATACGCCCTGTCGCTTCTGGGCAAATGCACGCCCGATGTGCGCCTGCCCCTGACCCCGGCCAGTGAGACCGCGCGCAAGGCAGTGGAACAGGCTCTGGTTTCACTGGATTTGTGGGGCCGCTGATGGCAGGCAGGACAGCAGGCGGCGCCAGCAGGACCGTGGCCGAAAACCGGCGCGCGCGCCATGACTATCACCTCGACAAGGACCTTGAAGCCGGTCTGGTGCTGACCGGCACGGAGGTCAAGGCGCTGCGCCAGGGCCGCGCCAATATCGCCGAATCCTATATTGCCGCCCAGGACGACCATCTGGAACTTGTCAACGCCAACATCCCCATTTACGAGGCGGCAAACCGGCAAAACCACGAGCCCAAGCGGCCGCGCAAGTTGTTGCTGCACCGGCGCGAAATGGATGCATTGCTTGGCGCCATCCGCCGACAGGGGCGCACCGTGGTGCCCTTGCGGCTGTATTTCAACGATCGCGGCCTGGTCAAACTGCGCATCGCCATCGCCACGGGCAAGAAGCTGCATGACAAGCGCGCCACCGCCAAGGAGCGCGACTGGAAACGCGATCAGGCGCGGCTGATGCGCGAGCGCGGTTAGGGTCAAGTGCCCTAAGCCCTCATGGGCTTGCGGGAGATTCCAGGATATATTTGACCGCTGGCAAGTCGCCATCATTGCGGGCCGGCTTGATGTGCAAAATGCTGGCAATCAGGCCATAGACATTCACATTGTCGAAAGGCTCGGCCACCACACCATCGCGGAATGCCGGGCCATCGGCAATGAAGGAGCCATACATATCGTGGCCATGGCGGTCATAGCCATGCATGCCCCTGGGCAGGCCCGGATATTTGGAATGCAGCCCATGCGCAAAGATCAGGTAACCGGGCTCGGCCACGGCGAAAATATCGCCTGTGCGATCGGCATTGTTCAAATGCCAGCGCTTGGGCAGGTGCTCGCGCCGGTATACGCGCAATTTGGGATTGGCATTCGCCAGCTGGTGGTAAATGCGGTCGATATTGGCCTTGTCCTTGACGAAGATGTGCACGAACGGCCCGCCCGAGGGGCCATTGATGCTGGCGAATTTGGGCACCATGACCTCGTCAAGATTGATATAGTCATCCAGCCAGATCATGGGCTCTGGCTTGACCTTGGTCATGCCGTGATCGGACACCACGATGATGTTGACGCGCTTTTCCAG
>JALWUB010000520.1 GCA_026993275.1 Robiginitomaculum sp.
TGCCCCTGATCGGCCATGTTTTCCAGCAATTGCACGTCGGTGGCATTCACCGACATGTTGTGCACCCCGGTCCAGCCATAGGCATTCATGACCCTGGCGCCAGTGGCCAGCACCGGGCGCCGCGCCTCGCCCTGCAGGTCGGCGGCGAGATTGGCCACCAGCGCCATGGCGTTGTCGACCAAAATGCCCGTGGGCACACCGTCCGCATCGCGCTCCAGGCGGCCGCCTTCCGGGTCCGGGGTGTCGGGGCCGATGCCCGCCGCCTTCAGGGCAGCGCTGGAGGCCACCAGCGCATGGCCATCGGCGCGGCGCAACAGCACGATGCGCCCGGGCGCGGCCCGGTCCAGGTCATGGCGATTGGGAAAGCGGCCCTCGATCCAGCCGGTTTCGATCCAGCCGCGGCCCACTATGGCGCCGTCCTTTTGCCGCCTGGCTTCCCGGGCGATGCGTTGCACCAGCGCTTCCAGCGATGGCGTGCCCTCGAGGTTCAGCGTGCTTTCGCGGCGGCCAATGCCATAAAGGTGCGCATGGGCATCGGTGAAGCCGGGAAACATGTGCGCGCCCTCAAGATCGACCAGCTTTGCCGCCTTGAAACGGTGCGCGCCCTCAAGATCGCCGGCATAGACGATGCGGCCATTGGCAACCACCACCGCCTCCACCGTCGGCTCGTCAGCCAGGCCGGTATGGATGGTGCCGCCGCTATAGAGCGTATCGGCGGCCTGTCTGCTGCCGCAGGCGGCAAGCAGCACGGCGGCAAGGGTCATCAGGATCAGTCTGGGCATGGCACACTCCCCCGTGAGTCTGCCTCACCATAGCGGGCTTTTGCCCAAGACAAAAGGCGGCCCTTGCGGACCGCCTAGGGCGCAGACCTGGCATCATGCCGTCAAACGGGAAAGATCCGGACTCAGGCGCTGGCCCCGGCCAGCTTCTTTTTCAGGGCGGTCTTGATCTTGCGCGCCTGGGGCGACAGGTTTTCATCGCGGGCCTTGAGCAGGAACCCGTCCAGTCCGCCATTGTGATCCACCGAGCGCAGCGCCGCGGCGGTGATGCGGAACTTGAAGCTGCGCCCCAGGGCCTCGGACGGCAGCGTCACGGCGCACAGATTGGGCAGGAAGCGCCGCCGGGTGCGGTTGTTGGCATGACTTACATTGTTGCCGGTCATCACTCCGGTGCCGGTCAGTTCACAGCGGCGCGCCATGGTTTCGTCCTCATTGCTTTGATAAAGGCGGTGAAAGTCTCCGCGCAAGGCGCGTCAGATACTAAGACGCGAAGGCTGCGTCAAGCGCTGGTTCAGGTCCTGGTCTGCATTTGCCCTGCTGCGTGCAGGCGCCGGCTGGACACAGACTAGCCACAGTGTTCTGCCAGGCATACCCTTGATGGCTCAAGGAGGAGATGCCCATGATCGTGCTGCCGGCCGCAATGCTGGCCCTTCTGGCCGCCCCGGCAGAGCCGCCCGGGCCAGCAGCAGGGCACAGCCTGCGCATTGACTATGGCGGCTCCCTGCTGGGCTTGCCGCTGATGCGCGCCACCGTGCAGGCCCGGCTTGACGGCCCGCGCCATTCCCTGCGCGCCGACTTTCGCAGTGCCGGCCTTGCGGCAATGGTCAAGTCCCTGAACGTGGTTGCCGAAAGCCAGGGCATCGAAACCGCGGGCGGGATGAAAACCTGGCGCTACTGGCACCGGGAAAGTGACGGCCACAAGACCCGGCGCCTGCACATGCGCTATGGCGCGGACGCGGTGCAGGTCGAGATCGAGCCGCCGCTGCACTCCATGGGCGAGCCCCCGGCCAGCCAGGCGCAGCGCCTGGAGGCCATGGACCCGTTAAGCGCCCTGCTGGCGCTGACGCAATTGCCGCGCAACGCCGCCGGATGGCGCTGCCATGGCACCATCAGGGTGTTTGACGGCAAACAGCGCTATGACCTGGCCCTGCGCTCCCTCGGCCTCTCCCATGTGCGCACCCGGGCCTACCGGGGCCAGGCCGAGAAGTGCGCGGTGCGCTATGTCCCGATTGCCGGCTATGATGCCCGCGAACTGCACGACCCCTCGGCCTATGCCAAGCCGGTCTACATGTGGCTGGCCACTCAGGCGGACCAGGCCCGTGCCGTGCCGGTGCGTTTCAGCTTCGATGCGCCTATTGGCCGCTTCGTCATCACGGCGCGCAGATTGGACCTCGACGCCGGGGCGCAGGGCGCTATGCTGCACCAGGACTGAAGCTCCGGACAGACCGACATGTTCAAAGCCCTCAAAGCGCTGTTTTCCGGATCCGGCAGAGCCCCGGCCAGGGCGGATTGCGACGCCGGGGAGGCGCGCGTGTGCGCCATGGCCCTGCTGGTCGAGGCGGCTCTGGCGGATGGCATTTACGCCAATATCGAGCAGGAGCGCATCAAGGCCATTATCCGCGACAGTTTCGCCCTTGACGAGGCCGCGGCCGCGGCATTGCTCGAAGCGGCGGAGAGCCGCGCCGAAATGG